>NZ_JBHYJH010000036.1:0-64549 GCF_042740445.1 Streptomyces sp. NPDC059003
GACCCGCCCCGCCCGCGACGCCACCGGCGGGGGCGTCAGCCGATGGCCGCCCACTGCTTCCAGTAGGGCGCCTCGCCGAACTGCTTGCGGCCCGCGAAGGTGCCTGTGCCCGAACCCGGGTTCAGCCACAGGCGGTTGGAGGTGTCGCGGGACACCAGGTCGTGCTTGCCGTCGCCGTCGACGTCACCGGCGCCGATGACGTCCTTGTAGGAGGCGCCCCAGTCCTTGAAGACCCGGACGCGGTCCCCCAGCCGACCCGTGCGGGTGCCGTTGAACCGCCACAGACTGCCGGACCCGTCGAGGGCGAGGACGTCGCCGATGCCGTCGCCGTTGAGGTCGCCCGCGCCGATGAGGCGCTTGTACCCGGTCATGCCGGAGCGGATCTTCACCCGCGGCGCGAAGCCGTCCTTGTCCTTGTAGGCGTACAGGTAGACGTCGCCGGTGGCCTTGTCGCGGGCCAGGAAGTCCGGGCGGCCGTTGCCCGTCTGGTCGCCGCTCGCCAGGATCGTGTCGTACTTGGACCAGTCGCGCGCCAGCTTCCTGTACGGGGACTCCGGGGTCGGCATGCCGCCGAGGACCGGCGTGTACAGGCGGGTCTCGCCGTCGGGCAGCCGCAGGATCAGGTCGTTGACGCGGTCGCCGTCGAAGTCGCCGAACGGCACGACCCGGGTCTTCACCGGCCAGTCCCTGAGCTGGAAGGGGCGCTGCGCGCCGTCCTGCGTGAACAGGTTCAGGGCGCCGGTCGTGGAGATGCCGACGAGGTCGCCGCGGGTGTCGTGGGAGTAGTCGTGCCACTTGGGCAGGGCGCGCTCGGCGGCGGTCGCGGTGAACGAGGTGCGGGTGCGCCAGTCGTCGGACACCTGCGTCCAGGCCGTCGTCGGGCGGCCCCGGCCGTCGAGGGCGATCCGGCCGTAGCTCGCGGTGCCCTTCGTCGGCGCGTTCAGGGTCCCCGGCCGGGCGATGCCGTTCGCGGCGACGGTCGTCGTGACGAAGTCGACGCGGCTCTTCTGCCCCAGCTCGTAACGGTTCTGCGCGTACCCGACGACCACCTCTCCCGCCGGGCTCTGCGCGGCGCTCAGGGAGCCGTCCGCTGCGGAGCGCGCCAGCTCGCGGGCGGGGCCCCAGGCCCCGTCGGCGGCGGGCCGCCGGGCGACGGCGATCCGGCCGCCGGTCTGCCAACCGACTGCCGTGACGTCGCCGTTCGGGGCCGTCAGGAGCTCCGCGGGAGCGGACTTGCCCGCGCCGATCCCGGTCTTCTGGGTCGGCCCCCACTGGGCCACGCCGGCGGGCTTCCAGGCGTACACGCCGTCGGAGAGCAGGTGGAACCCGCCCTTCGGGTGCGCGGCGAAGCTGACGTTCTTGGGCTTGTCGCCGAGCAGCGGCAGGTCGCGCGGCGCGGTCCAGGAATCGGCGCCCGCGGCCTTCTCCAGGTACTTGTAGTGCCACTTGTACGCGGTCGGGTCCGGGTCGACGCCGTCGCCCTGGTAGTCGCTGTTGCCGCCCCAGAGCACGCCGACGGTGCCGTCCTCGGCCACGGCGACGCGCAGGTCGTACAGCCGGTAGTCGTAGGTGTGGTCGTCGCGGACGATCGGCTCGGGGAGCTGGTCGAGGGTGACGAGCCGGGACCAGCCGACGTCCGGGCTCAGGCGCTCCCTGACGGTCAGCTTGCGGTCCTTGTCCATCCAGGCGAGGACCTGGTGGCCCGAGGCGTCGGCGGCGAGCGTGGGGCGGTGGAACGCCTCGCCCTTGGCGACCTCCTCCGCGGGCCCGAAGGCGGTGCCGTCCGGCGCGAGGCGCGCCAGGCTCAGCGTGTTCAGCTGTCCGCTGCCGAGCTGCGTCGACGACAGGAGCGAGACCGCGCCGTCGTCGGTGCGCTGCAGCCAGGCTCCGGACACGGGCTTCGCGGGCCCCCACGTGGCGCTGCCCGCGGGCCGCACCGCGAGGACCCGCTCGTCGCCCCGGTCGAACAGGCCGGCCACGGTGCCGTCGCGGTTCGCCTTCAGGTCGACGACGTCGGTGACGCCGGGCAGTTCCTTCGGCGCGGTCCACGGGCCGTGCCCGGCCGGGGCCGCCTGGGCGGCGGCCGGGGCCTTGGCCGCCGGGAGCGCCTGCGCGTCCGGCGCGACGACGGCGAGCGCGAGCACGGGTATGAACGCGCTCCCCACGAGCGCGCGTGACGGCACGTTCGACTGCTTGATCTTCGACTGCTTGATCATGGGAAAAAGTCCCCCCCGGGATGTGAATGCCATGAAAACAGGCGAAGCGTATATCAGCCAAGATCACGGTGCTCAGTGGGTTTCGTCCCCGGTCGGCTCGGGTGCCGACGCCCGCAGCACCCACAGGCGGTGCCCCCAGCCGACGCCCTCGCACGACGCGGTCGTCAGGCCCGCCCGGGCGGCGAGCGCGGTGACCTCGTCCGCCGTCCGCAGGCCCGAGCCGAAGGCGCACTTCAGGCGCAGATGGCGGAGGACGGCGCCGGGGTCCGCGGCCGGGCCGCCGTCGGCGTCGGCGTCGCCGACATGCGTGCCGTCGCTGACGTACTCGACCAGGAGCAGGGCGCCCGTGCCCCGCACCGCCAGGGTCGTCGCCGCCTCCGCGAGGGCGCCCACCGCCTCGTCGTCCGAAAGGCGGTCCAGGAAGCGGGCGAGGAGCAGCAGGCCGCCGTCGCCGCGCGGGCACCGCTCCAGCTGCGGGAGCACTTCGACGCGCGGCAGGACGTCGGCGTCGAGGATCTCCTCCTCGACCACCCGCCACTCCGACGGCAGCACCTCGATCCGCGCGTGGAGCGCCGGGAACTCCTTGACCAGCGCGTTGACGAGGGTGGCGGCGCCGTGCCCACCGGCGGTCAGATACGGCACCGTGGACCAGTCGTAGCCCGCGACGAGGCCCGGGGCGACCCAGCGCGCCTCGTCCTCGACCAGCGCGCGGGCCGGTCCGCCGAGCCGGGACGCCTGGGCGAGGGACTCGCCCAGGGGCCTGGCGGCGGCGCCGGTGCGCGCCGTGTGGGGCAGGTTCGTCAGGGCCAGGTCGAGCGCGGCCTGGACGCCCATCAGGTCGTACTCGGCGGCGGAGTGGCCGTCCTCGACGAGCTCGTCGCCGACGGCCGCGAGCCGGTAGCCCTTGTCGGCGTCGTACGCGAAGACGTCCAGGGACACCAGGTAGGACAGCAGCGCCGAGAGGGTGCGGGGGTCGCAGTCGGCGCAGCGCGCCAGTTCGCCGGGGTCGCTGACGCCGCCGTAGACGAGGTCGACCAGGCCGAGCGTGGCGGCGGCGCGGATCGCGAACGCCGGTCCCACGTCGGTGAGTCGGTGCAGCCGCTCGTGCGCGTCCGGCTGTGCCGTGTGCGTGCCCGCGGGCCCCGCCGTCTGCGGTGCGGGCTCCGCGCGGCGCCAGTAGCCGGTGATGTGGGTCTGCTCGCGGGGCACTCCGCGGTCGACGGTGAGATGGCGCCGGATGCCCTTGAGCGTCCGGGTCTCGCCCGCCGCCCACACGAACACCGTGCCGGGCAGCCAGGTCATCTTCCGTACGGCCTGCTCCAGGAGGTCGGTGGTGCCGGGCGCGGCGCCGTCGCGGGAGAGCCAGGTGATCTCCGCGTCCGCGCGCGTCTTCAGGTCCTGGCGGTGGCTGTCCTCGCCGACCTCGACGAACACGCGCGCCGTGGTGCCCTCGGGCATCTCCGCGAGCCAGCGGCCGATCGCGGGCAGCGCCGTCTCGTCGCCGACGACGAGCAGCCAGTCGGCGCCCTCCGGGTGGCCGCCCGACGACTTCGGCCCGGCGATCCAGGCGGTGTCGCCCGGTGCGGCGTGCTCGGCCCAGGAGGAGGCGACGCCGCCCTCGTGGCGTACGAAGTCGAAGTCGACCTCGCCGTGCTCGCCCGCGTCCGGGTCGAAGCGGACCGGCGTGTAGTCCTTGCCGAGGGGGCGGGCGTGCTCGGGCCACTCGAGGTTCGTGGCGTTCTGCCGGGGCAGCACGATGTCGCGGTCGCCGTCGGCGAAGAAGAACTTCACGTGGTCGTCGAAGCCCTCGGTGCGCAGGGCGGGCAGGTCGAGGCCGTCCCGGTGGAAGGCGCGCAGCTGCGCGCCGCCGAGGGTCACGCGCCGCATGCCCGGGGTCACGTCGGCGACGCGCAGCACGCTCAGCTCCCTGAGCACGATGGGGAAGGTGACGAGCGGTCGGGGGTTTCGGCTGGACATCGCTGGGGCTCCTCGTGCTGGCGCGTACGTCGTCTCGTACGGGCTTGTGGTACGTCGTCTCGTACGGGTTCTGGTACGGGGTTCCGTACGGGTTCTGGTACGGGGTTCCGTACGGGTTCCTGGTAGGGGGTGCCGCACGGGGCGTCGCGCGGCTCGCCTCGGGCTTCGGCAGGGCGGGGACGCGTACGGCAGGGCCCGTCACGCTAGGCGCGGCGCGGGGCGTGCGATCCAACCAGCCGGCCACGGCGGTGCCACCCGCCGGTCCGTCACGGCGGCCCGGCGGGTGGCGCCTTGCGCCCGGGCCGTGACCGGCCGCGCGGTTGGACCGCGCGGGCCGCCCGCTTCGACGGCGTCCGCGCGGCCGCTCCTACGGTGACGCCGGTGATCTCCCCTCCTCCCGGCTCCCCCGCCCCGCCGCCCCCCGACCTCGCCGCACGCCTGCTGCGGGACTGTCTGCGCCAGGAGCGCCCGCAGCTCGTCCGCTCCGTGGCCTGGGCCGTGCTCAGGCAGTGCGCGTTCCTGGCGCTCCCGTGGGTGCTCGGGCGTGCGGTGGACTCCGGGGTGCGGGGCGGCGACCCCGCCGTGGCGGCCGCCTGGGCGGGCGCGTTCGTGGTGGTCGCGGCCGTCGAGTACGCGGGGATGCGCGGCTGGCAGCTGTGGGCCGCCGTCGCCCGGGCCCGCACCGGGGTCCGGCTGCGGGCCCGGCTGCTGCGGGCGGTCCTCGCCGTCGACACCGCCACGATGCGGGGCGCGGCGGGCGGGTTCGGCGACCTCACCACCCGGGCCACGCGTGATGTCGACGCCGTGCTCGTCTGGGTGCACGGCCTGACGGCCTGGGTGGTCATCGCCGTCACCGGGCTCGTCCTCACCCCGGCCATGGCGGGCCTCGACCCGCTGCTCCTGCTCGTGGCGGCGCTCACCCTGCCGGTGCTCCTGCTGGTCAGCCGGGTCTTCCCGCCGCTGTACGGGCGGCGGGCCGCGGAGCTCTCCCGTGCGCACGCCGGGCGCGCGGCGGCCGTACAGCAGTTGCTGTCCGCCCTGCTGCCGCTGCGCGGCGTCGGCGCGGACCGGCTCATGGTCGAACGGCACCGGCGCCACAGCGCCGCCGTCACCCGGCACACCCTGCGCCTCGCGGTGGTCGGCGCGGCCTGGGAGGCGGTGGCGTACGTCGTCCCCCTGCTCGCCGTCACCGCGGGCCTCCTCGTCGGCGGCCACGCGGTACTCGACGGCCGGATCACGGTCGGCCAACTCACCACGTTCGTCCTGTGGATGAGCACGGTCGCCCACGCCACCGCCGTACTGACGGCCCGCCTCGGCGACCACACGGAGGCCCGAGTCGCCGCCGAGCGCATCGCCGGGGTCCTTCATCTGGCGGGGGTGCGTGGTGACTCGGCGGGGTGGGGTGGCGAGCGGGAGGGTGATGTGGGGGCGCGGGGTGCGGTGGGGCGGGGTGTTGCGGCGGGACACGGTGGCGCGGTCGGGTCACCTCACGTGGCGGGGCAACGCGCTGCGGCCGGAGCGCGGCCCGTGGCAGGGCAGCGGGACATGGCCGAGCCGAGTGACGTGGGCGGGGCTCGGGGCGTGACGGGGCGATGGGGTGCGGCGGAGCACCATGAGGTGGCCGGGCAGCGGGGCACGGCGAGGCATCACGCCGTGGCCGGGCCACGTGACAAGGTGGAGCCGCGCGACGCAGCCGGGCAGCACAGCATGACGGAGCAACACGACGTGCCGCAGCCGTGCAAGGCGGCCGAACCCCAAGACGCGGCCGAGCCCCACGGCCTCGCCGAGCCCCACGACATGGCAGAGCCACACCACGCCGCCGTTCGACGCGGCGTGGCAGCGTCGCGCGACGCGGCCGGGCCGTGGGACGGGGCCGAGGGGCGGGGCATGGACGGGTCGCGTGGCCCGGTAGGGGCGTGTGTTGTGGCGGGGCACCGGCACGTGGGCGGGCTGTGGCGGCGTGGCGGCGCGGAGCGGCGTGACGCGGTGGAGCCCCGGGGGCCCGGGGGTCTGCCGCGGTACGGCGTGCTGCGGGTCCGGGGGCTCGCGGTGCGTCGTGTGGGGCGGTCGGTCATCGGGCCGTTGGATCTCACGGCCGCGCCGGGTGAGTGGGTGGCGCTCACCGGGGCCACCGGTTCCGGCAAGAGCACGCTGCTGCGCGCCATGGCGCAGCTCGTGCCCGCGTCCGGGACCGTCGAGTTCGGCGGCGGTGATCCGGAGGACGTACACCGTGCCGTGGGCCTCGTCACCGAGAACCCGCTGCTCCTGCACGGGACCATCACCGAGAACCTGCTCCTGTCGGGCGACCACGGCGCCGCGGACCTGGCGTGGGCGGGCCGGGTCGCCGGACTCGACCTCGCGCTGGCCCCGCTCGCCGACGGGCTCGACACGCAGGTCGGCGAGGGCGGGCGCGCCCTGTCCGGCGGGCAGCGCCAACTCGTCACCCTGGCCCGTACGTTGCTGCGCGACTGCGCCGTGCTGCTGCTCGACGACGTCACGTCCGCCCTCGACTCCGCGACCGAGGCGCAGGTGCTGGCGCGGCTGCGCGCCGCCACCGCCGACCGTGTCGTGGTCCTCGCCACCCACTCCCCCGCCGCCCGCGCCCTTGCCGACCACGAGGTGACCCTGCATGCCTGAGCCCGCGCCGACCGTGCGCCTGCTCGACGAACTGCCCGCGCAGCGCGCCGTGTTCCGCCGCGCCGCCCCCTTCCTGCGCGGCCACCGCGCGGCCCTCGGCGTGACCGCGGCCCTCAACCTCGCGGGCGCGGGGCTCGCCGTCGGCGTGACGGCCGCGACGGGCCGGGTCGTGGACGCGGCGGCCGGAGGGGACCGGGAGGCGCTGGTGCGCCGGGTCCTGGCCGTGCTGCTGCTCGTCGCCGTCGGCGGCGTCCTGACCTTCCTGTCGCGCTCCTGTCTGGTCCGGGTCGGCGGGCGCGCGCTCGCGGGCCTGCGGGAGCGGGCCGCGGCGGCGGTCGGCGGCGCGCCGCTGCGGTTCGTGGAGGCCCATCGCGGCGGCGAGTTGCTGCGCCGCCTCACCGGCGAGATCAACGGCCTCGCCGCGTTCGTCGGCGGCACGCTGCCCGACCTGGCGACGGCCGTGACGGTGCTCGCCTGCACCGTTGTGATGCTGGCCGCGCACTCGCTGCCGCTGACCCTCGCGTTCCTGCTCGCGTTCGCGCCGCCCGCCGTCCTGGTGGTGCGCGACTTCCGCAGGCGCGCGGGGCCCGCGTACGGCGAGGTGGCCGCGGCCGAGGCGGCGGTGGCGGCGCGGTTCGCCGAGTCCCTGCCCGCGCAGGAGCAGCTGCGCACCAGCGGCGCCGTACCGCGCTGGCTCGACCGGTTCGACGCCGACAACGAACGGCTGCTCCGCGCGGAGCGCGCGAAGGCCCGCGCCGAGCTGCGCCTGAACCGGCTCGCCCTGGTCCAGGGGGCCTGCGTGGCCGTCCTGCTGGTGGCGGGGGCGGCGCTCGTGGGCCGCGGGGTTCTGAGCGTCGGGGTGACCGTCGTGTTCCTGATGGCCACGCGGGACGTCTTCCGGCGCTTCGAGGGTCTCGCGGGGGCCGTCGGCGAGGCGCGCGAGGCCCATGTCCGCCTCGCCCGGGTCCTCGACCTCCTGGGGGCGGCGGGGTCACCGGCCGGTGACGGGGGCGGCGCGCCGCTGCCCGAGCGCGGCGAGCTGACGCTGCGCGGCGTCGGATTCTCGTACGGGCCCGGACTCGGCGACGTCGTGGCGGACCTGTCCCTGACCGTCGAGCGCGGGGACCGCCTGGTGATCGCGGGCCCGACGGGTTCGGGCAAGTCGACGCTCGGCAAGCTCGTCGCCGGGCTCTACGCCCCCGACCGCGGGACGGTCGCGTTCGCGGGGCACGACCTCGCGGCGGTGGCGCAGGCCCGGGTGCGGGAGCGGATCGTGCTCGTGCCGCAGGACGTGGTCCTGGTCGACGGCACGCTCCTTCAGAACCTGACGATGGTGAGCACGGGCGCGGGCCGCCGCGAGGCCGAGCGCGCCGTCGCCCGGCTCGGCCTCACGGCGTGGGTGTCCTCGCTGCCCGACGGCCTGGACACCCGGGTGGGCACGTACGGACTCTCCGCCGGGGAGCGGCAGTTGGCGGCGCTCGTACGGGCCGTGCTCGCCCGCCCCGCGGTCCTCGTCCTCGACGAGGCGACGGCGGGGGTGGACCGGGCGACCGCCGCGCGGATCGAGGCGGCGCTCTCCACCGCGGCCGGGGACGCGGCACTCGTGGTGATCGCGCACCGCAAGGAGACCATCGCTCGCGCGCGCCGTGTCCTCACCCTGCCCTCGGGAGAGATGGCCCTCCGGTCCTCCGATGACCGGGACGGCCGGCGGGCTACTTGCCCTTGAGCGCCTTGGCGAGCAGCGGCGTGAGCTTCTCGACCACCCACGGCGCGCTCAGCGCGTTCGGGTAGGCGATGGCGGAGGCCAGGCCGTTGTCGGACGGCACCACCGCGAAGTGGCCGCCGCGCACGGCCTTCAGGGACCGGAAGAGCTTGTTGCCGCTGAGCTCCGACCTGCTGATGACGCCCTCGTCGCCGAAGGGGTACGTCATGAGGAGCACGTCCGCCTCCAGCTGGTCCAGGTTCTCCAGGCTCACGCCGTTGCGGTCGGGCGCGTAGTTCTTCGCCTTGGCGCTCTTGCGCAGGCCGAGCTCCTCGAAGACACCCGGATCCTGGTCGGCGTACGACATGTAGCTGATCTGCTCCGGGTGCACCACGGCGTACGTGTACGTGGCGCCCCTGAGCTCGGAGAACGCGGCGGCGTGGGTCGCCGTGACCTTCCGGTTGTGGGCGATGACCCCCTCCGCCTCGGCACTCAGGCCGAGGGCCCTGGCGGCGGTCTTCAGGCGGTCCTGCCAGGTCATGGTGTTGGTCTGCTTCTTGTCGGTGAAGGTGACGACGGGCGCGATCGGGGTGAGCTTGTCGTAGTCGGTGTCCATCTCCCAGGTGTTCACGCCGAGGATGACGTCGGGCTCCTCGGCGGCGATGGCCTCGTAGTCGGTGCCGTCCGTGTCGTCGTACGTCTTCAGCTTCTTCGCGCCCAGCTTGTCGAGGGCGCGGCGCTTGTACGCGGCCATCTTCTTGCCGTCCTCCACGTCCGGGGTGATCACCGGCACGATGCCGAGCGCGAGGGCGATGGCGGTGTCGCCGTCGGACACGGTCGCCACCTTGACGGGCCGCTTCGGCACCTTCGTCGTGCCCCAGGCGTTGGCGAGGGAGACGGGGAAGCCGCCGGAACTCCCCTTGTCCGAGGCGCCCTTGGCGTCGTCACCCCCGCCCGGGGCGCTGCAGGCGGTGACGAGGCCGAGGCAGACGGCGGCGGCCAGGAACAGGCGGGCGGCACGGCGGTGGCGTACGGGGCGGGTCTTCACGGGCTGGGTTCTCCTCATGACTTCAGTGGTCCTCGGGGACAGTCGGGAGCGTGCGGCGGCCCAGCGGGAAGATCTGGGGGCGCGCGGTGCGGGGATGGGGGACGACGAGGCAGTCGAGGCCGAACACGTCGCGGACGGTGCGCTCGGTGAGGACCTCGTCGGGCGGGCCCTGGCGGACGATCCGGCCGTCGCGCATCGCGACGATCGTGTCGGCGTACAGGGCGGCCTGGTTGAGGTCGTGCGAGACCAGGACGATCGTCTTGCCCGACGCGTCGTTGAGCTCGGCGAGCAGGTCCATGACCTCGATCTGGTGGGCGACGTCCAGATAGGTGGTGGGCTCGTCGAGCAGCAGCGTCGGGGTGTCCTGCGCCAACGCCAGGGCGATCCACACGCGTTGGCGCTGGCCGCCGGAGAGCTGGTCGACGGGCCTGTCGATGAGGTCGGCGGTGCCGGTGGCCGTCAGGGCGTCGACGATGGCGGCCTCGTCGCCGGCCGCCCGGCGCCGCCCGAACCGCTGGTGCGGATGGCGGCCCCGCCACACGAGGTCGCCGACGGTGATGCTCTCCGGCGCGACGGGGGTCTGCGGCAGGATGCCGAGCCTCCGGGCGACCTCCCGGGTCGGCAGGGCGTGCAGGTCCGCGCCGTCGAGCAGGACCGCGCCGGACGCGAGCGGGAGGAGGCGGGCGAGGGACTTCAGGAGCGTGGACTTGCCGCAGGCGTTGGGGCCGACGAGGGCGGTGATCGCGCCGGTCTCGATGCCGAGGGACAGGCCGTCGATGATCCGGGTCCTGCCGTAACCGGCGCTGACGGTGCGCGCTTCGAGGCTCAACTGCCGGTTAGCCACGTCCTGTTGGGGATCGCCGCGCGGGTCGCGCCGGTCGGGTGCGGTGAGTGTCTTGCGTGGTGTCACGAGGTGGCTCCCTGTCCGCGCCGAAGGATCAGCCGGACGAAGTAGGGCGCGCCGATGAGCGCGGTGAGGACGCCGGTGGGGACCGGGCTGACGACCGGCGCGTGCTGGGCGAGGACGTCCGCGCCGAGGACGAGGACCGCGCCGACGGGCGGGGCCAGGGCGAGCGCGCGTTCAACGCCGGCGACACGGGCCGCGATCGGCCCGCTGACCAGCGACACGAAGCCGATGGGCCCGACGACGCTGGTCGCGAGGGCGGCCGCGGCGGCGCCGACGAGGAGCGCCGCGACCCGGGTGCGGCCCACGCGGGTGCCGAGCCCGGTGGCGAGCTGGTCCCCGAGGGTGAGCCCGGACAGGGACCGGCCGAGCGCCAGGGCCCCGGCCGCGCAGACGGCGAGGGCCAGGGCGAGGATCCGTACGCCTTCCCAGGTCGCGCCGTTGACGCTGCCGACGAGCCAGCGCAGCACCAGGGCCATGCTGTGCTGGTCGGCGAGGCTGAACAGATAGTTCGTGTACGCGGTGCAGAGTCCGCTCATGCCGATGCCGACGAGCACGAGGCGGTACGTGTCGACGCCCTGCCGCCAGCTCAGGGCCTGCACGACCGCGACGAGCAGGAAGGAGCCCGCGAGCGCCGCGACCGCGGCGAGCGGGGCGGAGCCGGACGGGATCGCCGGGAAGAGGACGAGGACCGTGGCGGCCCCGGCGCCCGCGCCCGCGGAGATCCCGACGATGTCGGGCGTGGCCAGCGGATTGCGGATGAGGCGCTGGTAGAGCGCGCCGGACAGGCCGAAGAGGGCGCCGGAGAGCAGCGCGGCCAGGGCGCGGGGAAGCCGGATGCGGAAGATGGTGTAGTCGGCGAGCCCGGTGCGCAGGCCGAACGCGGCGGGCAGCACGTCGGAGGGGTCGACGCGGCGCAGCCCGGTCAGGACGGAGGCGGCGAGCAGGGCGAGCAGGGCCGCGCCGAGGACGGTGGCGGTGAGGGCGGTGCGCCGGTTGCGGGCGCGGCGGTTCGCGCGCAGGCGGGCGAGCGTCGTGGCGCGTGCGGCGGGTCCCGGCTGCGGGGCGGGCGGGACGGGTGCGCCGCGTTCCCCATGCTTGCCGGGGTCATCGAGTCGGCCGTGGGCATCAGGTCGGCCGTGTTCCCCGAGCCGGCCGTGGTCGCCGAACTGGCCGTCGTGGACGTCGAGCATCTGCGGAACCCCTCAGACCCGCGCCAGGTCGCCGCGGCGGGCGAGCCATACGAAGAAAGGGGTGCCGACGACGGCGGTCATCACGGAGACCTGCACCTCGCCGTGGGCGAGGACCAGGCGTCCCGCGGTGTCGGCGGCGAGCAGCAGGACGGCGCCCAGGACCATGGCGAGGGGCAGCGACCAGCGGTGGTCGGCGCCCACCAGCATGCGGGCGCAGTGCGCGGCGACCAGGCCGACGAACGCCACCGGGCCGACCGCGGCGGTGGCGGTGGCGCACAGCAGCACCGCGACGGCGGCGCTCGCGAGCCGGGCCCGCTCCACCTTGACGCCGAGCCCGCGGGCCGTCTCGTCGCCCATGCCGAGGATGTTGAGGGTGCGGCCGAGCGGCAGCGCGAGCAGCAGCCCGACGGCCGCGAACGGCGTGATGTCGTCCAGGGCCCGGGAGCGCCCGGCGAGCTGGCCGACCGACCAGAAGCGCAGATGGGCGTAGACGGCCTCGTCGCGTACGACGAGGAGGGTGCTCAGGGACGCGAGGACGGCGGCGACGGCGACCCCGGCGAGGACCAGGCCGATCGTGGAGCTGCCCGCGTTGGTGCGGGTGCCGATCAGGTAGACCAGGACCGCGGTGACCGCCGACCCCGCGAGGGCCAGCCAGAAGTACCCGCTCACGCCGGTGACGTCCAGGAAGAGGATGCCGAGGACGACCGCGAAGGCGGCGCCCTGCTGCACGCCGAGGACGCCCGGGTCGGACAGCGGGTTGAGGGTGAGGGCCTGCATGATCAGGCCGGAGCCGCCGAGCGCCGCGCCGACGAGGAGGCCGAGGAAGGTGCGCGGGATGCGTTCCGTCCACAGGACGTCGGAGTCGTAGCCGTCGCCGCCCGCGTGCAGCAGGATGCGCACGACGTCCAGCGGTGAGATGTCGCGCGCGCCGAGCCCGACGCTGGCGACGACCGCGGCGGCGAGGGCGAGTCCGGCGAGGGCCAACGCCGTCGCGCCGCGCGAGGAGCGGGTCCTCGCGAGCGGCGCTGACGGTGCCGACTCCACCGGCGGGGACGTGTCAATCATGGCGGTTCTGGGCTCCTCACCTGGGAAAATTCCGGGTTAGGCTACCCTTACTGACCGCGCGGACAGTCCAATGACGGAGGCGCGCCGCTCACAATCAGGGGTCAACCGCGACCCCGGGGGAGGTTTGCCATGACCGTGACCACCACCGCCTCGTGGGACCGGGCCTGCGCGGCCCGGAACGCCGAGGGGCAGGACCTGGTGACCGGCGAACAGGTCCTCGCCGACGACGAGTTCATCGCCGCGGGCGGGCACCCCCCGCACGTGCACGACTTCCACCAGTTCCTGTACGTCCCGCTCGGCCGGGTCGTGATCACCGCGGGCGGCCGCGAGCACGCGCTCTCGGCGTCCGTCGCGCTGTGGCTGCCCGCCGGGGTGGTGCACAGCGGCCGCTTCGAGCCCGATTCGATCGTCGTCCCTGAGACCTTCGACGCGGCCCGCCACCACCTGCCGTACCGGGACGCCACCACCGTCAACGTCACCGACGCCCAACGGCGGCTGCTGCTCGGCCGGATCCGCAGCTCGGAGGCGGCGCACGACGATCCGGCCGTGTTCGCCGCGCTGTGCGCCGGGCACCAGGACAGCCTGCCGCTGCCCCGGCCCACGAGCCGGGCCGCCGCGGCGGTGGCCCAGGAGCTGAGCCGGGCGCCGCACGACCAGCGGACGGCGACCCAGTGGGCGCGGGACCTCTACACCAGCTCGACGAGCCTGCGCCGGGCGTTCCGCGCCGAGACGGGGCTCGCCTTCTCCGAGTGGCGCACCCGGCTCCGCCTGAACCACTCGCTCGACCTGCTCCGCCAGGGGCACATGGTGAGCACGGTGGCCACCCGCGTGGGCTTCGTGAGCGCGAACGGCTACATCCTGGCGTTCCGCCGCTACTTCGACCGGACGCCGGGGGCGTACATGAAGGAGACGGCCGGCGTGCGGGGGACGGCCGCGTAACTTCCTTCCGCCGCGCGGCACTTCGGCCGCGCGGCGCCCGCCCATCGCGCGGCGCCCCCACGCGCGCAGCACCCCCACCCGCACGACGGCGGCACCCCACCCCCTCCGACACCCCACACTCCCCACCCACCTCAATGCCCCGCGCATTCAGGCCAATTGGGCACAACTCAACACACACAGGCACCTTGACACCTCCGATTGGTATAGGCCAATATCCGCCTCGTTCGCTCCGCCTCAGCCGCGGTCGGCCGAGCCGCCGCGCCCCGCCCCTCCGGAGGTCCTCATGGCAAGCACCAGCCACCCGCAGCTCACCCGCCTTGCCAACTCCGTGCTCCAGCCGGGGTTCGTGGGCACCACCGCGCCGGACTGGGTGCGCCGCAGGATCGCCGACGGGCTCGCCTCCGTCGTCCTCTTCGGGCGCAACATCGAGAGCCCCGAGCAGGTCGCCGCGCTCACCGCGGCCCTGCGCGCCGAGAACCCCGACCTGATCGTCGCCATCGACGAGGAGGCGGGCGACGTGACCCGCATCGACGCGCGCACCGGCGCGTCCTGGCCGGGCAACCTCGCCCTCGGGGCCATCGACGACGCCGCCCTGACCGAGCGGGTGGCCCGCGACATCGGCCGCCAGCTGCGCGAGATCGGCGTCTCGCTTGACTACGCCCCGAGCGCCGACGTGAACTCCAACCCGATGAACCCGGTGATCGGCGTCCGCTCCTTCGGCGCGCACACGGACGTGGTCGCACGGCAGACCGCCGCCTGGGTCCGCGGCCTGCAGTCCGCCGGAGTGGCCGCCTGCGCCAAGCACTTCCCCGGCCACGGCGACACCAACGTGGACTCCCACCACGGCCTGCCGCGGTTCACCGCCGACGCCGACGAGATCGCGCGCACCGCCCTGCCGCCGTTCACGGCCGCCATGGAGGCGGGCGTACGCGCCGTCATGACCGCCCACATGCTCGTCCCCGCGCACGACGGCGAGCTGCCCGCGACGCTCAGCCGCCCGATCGTGCACGACCTGCTGCGCGGTGAGCTCGGCTTCACCGGGCTCGTCGTCACCGACGGTATCGAGATGGGCGCCGTGAGCGGCCCCTACGGCATCGACGGCGCCACCGTCCGGGCGGTCGCCGCCGGGGTGGACGCGGTGTGCGTCGGCGGTGAGAACGCCGAGGAGTCCACCACCGTCGACCTCGCCGACGCCCTCGTGCGCGCGGTCGTCGACGGCACGCTGCCCGAGGAGCGCCTCGCCGACGCCGCCACGCGCGTACGGGAGTTCGCCGCCTGGTCCTCCACCCTCACGCGCCAGCCCGAGCCCGCGGCGGACCCCTCCGACATCGGCCTGGTCGCCGCCCGCCGCGCCGTCCGCGTCCACCGGGCGGGCACCGGCGCCGACCTGCCGCTCACCGCCGACCCGCACGTCGTCGAGCTGTCCGCGACGATGAGCCTCGCCGTCGACGGCGCCACCCCCTGGGGCGTGGCCGAGCCGCTGCGCGCCCTGCGCCCCGGCACGACGTCCGTGCGCGTCTCCGAGTCCGACCTCACCGCCGAGCCCGGCCTGCTGGACCGGGTCGCCCTCGCGCCCGCGACCGGCCGCCAGCTGGTCGTCGTCGTGCGGGACGCGGCCCGGCAACCCTGGATGTCCCAGGCCCTCGCGGGCCTGGTGCGCCGCCGCCCGGACGCGCTGGTCGTCGAGATGGGCGTCCCGGCGGGCGAGCACGTGGGCGCGATCCACCTCACCACGTACGGCGCGACCCGCGTCTCCGGAATCGCCGCCGCGGAGGTCCTCGTCGGCACCGCCTGAGCACGGCCCGCGCGGGCACGCGGCACCACGGCCAGGGGCGGCCGTCACGGAGCCGCGTCGCCCGCTGACACACCGCGACGCACCCGCGCGGTGCGGCGCGACACGCCAACACTCCGGAGTTGGACACGAGTTGACTTCACTGTTGGTCTAGTCCATCTTGGTTGAAACCGAACCTGGTCTAGTCCACCGGGAGTTCATCCCGACGCGCGCCCATCCCGATCCGCCGCCCGCTCCGCACGCGAGGCCACCACCGTGGCCCGTGCGGAGCGCGCGGCCCGGTCCCACCCGCTCCCGTACCGCCACCCGCACCGCACCCTCACCCTCGTGCCGATTCCGGCCCGCGACGACGGCAGCCCCACGCCGTGCTCGTCGCCGCCTCCCCTCCGAGGCCTCCCCCCACGCGCGGACCTGCGATGCAGCGGTCGCTCCTGCCCACCCACCTCACGACCGTCCACAGCGCACCCGAGCCCTGGAGGAGCCCCGTGTCCACCCCACCCAGCCCGCCCGCACCCCCCTACCTGTACCGCGCCGCTTGTGAGCTCCCCTACTTCAGCGCGGACGGCGACACGTACCTGGCGCAGTTCCCGCTGAAGGACATCGAGAAGTCCCGGCCCCTGCGGGTCCTGACCGACGAGCAGTTCGCCTCCTGGCAGGCGTACGGCTACGTCGTGGTCAAGGAGGCGATACCCGCCGACCACGCCCGCCGCCTCCTCGACTTCACCTGGGAGTTCCAGGGCCTCGACCGGGAGCGCCCCGACACCTGGTACGAGGAGCGGGAGTTCCGTACGGATCTGGAGCGGGACCTGTACGTCTACGGGTTCGTCGAGGCGTACCACCACCAGCTGATCTGGGACAGCCGCCAGACGCAGCGCGTCTACGACGCGTTCGTGGACGTCTGGGACTGCGAGGAGCTGTGGGTGACCCTGGACCGGCTCAACCTCAACCCGCCGAACGTCAGGAACCGGTCGCGCTCGCTGATCGAGCCCACCGACGAGGGCTTCGACATCGAGCTGCACTGGGACGTCGACTCCACGCGCAGCGTCCTGCCGCAGCGGGTCCAGGGCATCATCGCGCTGCACGACACCGAGGCGGAGCTCGGCGGCTTCCAGTGCTCCCCCGAGCTGTTCCACCGCTTCGACCGGTGGAAGCTCGACCAGCCCGCCGACCGCGACCCGGTGCGCCCGAACACCGACCGGGCCGAGTTCCCCGTGGTCCGGCCCGAGCTCGAAGCGGGCGACCTGCTGATCTGGAACGGCATGCTGGCGCACGGCGTGGCGCCCAACACCTCGGCGGACGGCGTCCGTTCGGTGCAGTACCTGTCGATGATGCCCGCCCTCGAGGAGCACCACGCGCTGCGCAAGTCGCGCGTCGAGTCCTGGCGCCACCTCTCGACGCCCGACTGGAACGTGACCCTGGTCGGCGACGCCCGCAAGCACGAGTCCGAGCGCTACGGCACGGCCACGCTCACCGAGCTCGGCGAGAAGCTGCTCGGCCTGAAGTCCTGGCACACGGAAGCCGCCGAGCGGTGAGCCGGGCGGACGCGATGCGCAGGATCTGCCTGACCCTGCCCACCAACAGGGCGTGCGCCCCCATGGTCTCGGCCCTCGGCCGGGAGGCGCTGTACGCGGCCCGGCACTTCGACGTCGAGGTGCACCTGCTCATCCTCGACTCCTCGGCGCCGGCCGACTTCGCCGAGCACGCCCGCGCCGCGCGCGCGGTCCAGGGGGCGCCGAACGTGGTCGTCCACCACTTCGACGAGGACCGGCAGCGGGACGTCCTGCGGCAGGTGGTCCACCGGGCCGACGTCCTCAAGCCGGACCTCGTGCTCGACCTGATGCTGCCGTCGGCGCTGTCCTACGGCGCCTGCACCAACCGGGCGTTCCTCATCGCGGCGGCGCTCGGCTGCGCGTCGGTGCACCGCAGGGACTCGGACAGCGCGTACCAGGAGCTCGACGGCGAGCCCGTGTACCCGATCCACCACGAGCTGATGTCGCTCGGCAAGCGGGCGGCCGACGCGGCGCCCGGTGTGACCGAGACCGTCCTCGACCCGGCGCACGACGACAAGCCGGTCGTCCTGGTCGGCAGCTCCTTCATCGGCGAACTGTCCGTGGACATCTCCGAGATCCAGGAGCTCGACCGCGAGGTCTACTACGACGTGGTCAGCCTCTGGGCGCCCCCGCACTGGCCGGAGGCGAAGAAGCGGGACCTGGTCGACGAGTCGTTCAAGGGCGCGGGCCTCGACCCGTTCACCGCGGACCAGGCGGTCCTCACCCGTGTCGACCCGATGCGGATCGACATGTGCAACATCGCCTTCCACCGCGTGCACGAACTG
This sequence comes from Streptomyces sp. NPDC059003, assembly GCF_042740445.1. Classification (NCBI taxonomy): domain Bacteria; kingdom Bacillati; phylum Actinomycetota; class Actinomycetes; order Kitasatosporales; family Streptomycetaceae; genus Streptomyces; species Streptomyces sp. NPDC059003. The sequence goes on from NZ_JBHYJH010000036.1 coordinate 17,809, forward strand.
ATCCCGCTGCCGCCCGCGACCGACACCATCGGCAGCGACTACTTCCTCATGCACGTGGTGTACGACGCAACGCTGCCGGGCGTCCTGCACAACCGCAACATCGTGAACTTCTACACCGGCGAGCGCAGGACCGACGCCGGCTTCGTCGCGTACCAGAACCGGTTCACGAAGTTCTTCCTCTCCATGCTGTATCTGAACTTCGTCTACGAGGAGATGGAGCGCGCCGGGGCGGAGCTGCTCGACGAGCGCCACGACGTCCGCGCCGCGCGGATCGCCCGGCTCGTCCGGGACAGCACGCGCCTGGACACCGCCGAGAACGAGCAGCGCCTCGACGTCCTGGAGCGCTCCTACCGCAGGCTCGGCGGCAAGTACGCCGCGTTCGCCGACGCCCTCGGTCCCCGCAGACGGCGGCTCATCGACGAGGCGCGCCAGGACATGGAGGACTTCGCGCTGCTCATCGAGGTCTGGGCGGCGCTCATCGAGGCCGCGGGCGCGGGCCTGCCGGCCACGACAGCCGTGTCTTCGCGTCTCCGGTAACGGAACAGGGCATTCAATCATGTACGTCACGCCACACCTGCGGGCTGCCCTGGAGGCCGCCACGGAGGACCGACTCGTCTACGACCTGCTCGGCATCGAGGAGCGCTACGACTCGCTCCTGCGCGAACTGCCGGGTGTCGCCGTCCGGTTCGCGATGAAGGCCTGCCCGGTGGCCGAGGTGCTCAGCTGCCTCGCCGAGCGCGGCTGCGGCTTCGACGCGGCCAGCCCGCACGAGATCGCGACGGCCCTCGCCACCGGCGCGCCGGCCAGCAGGATCCACTACGGCAACACCATCAAGTCCGACCAGCACATCGCCGAGGCGTACCGCCGCGGCATCCGGGACTTCGCGACCGACAGCGTCGAGGACGTACGGGCCGTCGCGGCCCTCGCGCCCGGGTCCCGCGTGTTCTGCCGCCTCGCCACCGACGGGGACGGCGCCCTGTGGGGGCTCAGCCACAAGTTCGGCTGCTCCCCCGCCGACGCGCTCCTCGTCCTGGGGACCGCCCGCTCCCTGGGCCTGACCCCGTCGGGCCTGTCCGTGCACGTCGGCTCCCAGCAGATGACGGCCGGCGCCTGGCGCGCCGCCCTCGACCGGATGGCCGACGTGCTCGTGGCCCTCGGCCGGCGCGGCATCCACCTGGACCACATCAACCTGGGCGGCGGCCTGCCCGCCCTCGGCTACCGCGACCGGCACGGCAGGCCGCTCGACCCGCCCCTCGACAAGATCTTCGCGGTGATCCGCGAGGGCATGCAGCGGCTCAGGGCGGTGTCGGCGACCGAGCTGGACTTCGTCGTCGAGCCGGGCCGGTACCTGGTCGCCGACCACGGCGCGGTGCGGGCCCATGTGTCACGCCTGTCCGCGCGGCGGGGACCCGACGGGGAGCGCCGGCACTGGCTGTACCTCAGCTGCGGCAAGTTCAACGGCCTGTACGAGATGGACGCGCTCCAGTACACGCTGGTGTTCCCCTCGCACCGCGGCACCGACTACGTGCCCGCCGTCGTCGCGGGGCCCACCTGCGACAGCGACGACGCGTACAGCCACGAGGGCAGCTTGGTCCACGTGCCCAGGGCGGCCGCGTCCGGCGACCCGGTGTGGATCCTCTCCTGCGGGGCGTACGCCACCAGTTACACCACCCAGGGCTTCAACGGCTTCGGTCCGCTGCCGTACACGTGGATACGCGGCGAGCGGGACCGGACGCCCGCCGCACCGGGAGGGGTGCGGTAGATGGGCGACACCATGCGCCCGCGGCCCGACGTGCGGATCCGGTCGATCGCCGACGGCGACTGGGACGGCATCGCGGCCCTGGAGGCCGAGGTGTACACCCGCCTCGGCCTGTCCGAGGGGCGGGCGGCCCTGGAGTCCCGTGCCCGCGCCTCGCCCGGCACGTGCTTCGTCCTGGCCAGCGGGCGGCGGACGGCGGGCTACGTCCTGGCGCTGCCCTACCCGCCGTTCCAGAGCCCCGATCTGGCGCGGACGGAGCGGGCCGCCCACTCCTCGCGGAATCTGCATCTGCACGACCTCGTCGTCGCCGAGGACTTCCGCGGCCGGGGCCTGGCCCGGCGCCTCCTGCGCCACCTCACGGCGACCGCGCGGGCGGGCGCCTACGAGCGGATGTCCCTGGTCGCCATCGGGGGCAGCGAGACCTTCTGGTCGGCGCAGGGATTCCAGGGCCACCGGGAGGTTCCCCTCCCGGACGGCTACGGCACGGACGCGCTGTACATGAGCGCGCCGGTGCCGGAACGACACAGCGGCGCCGGAAAGACAGAGCCGGAAAGACGAAGAGGCTGAAGACCTGATGCACACCTTGCGTGCCCGCGATGAGTTCCGCCGAGCACAGCTCGCCATCGCGGCGTTGTTCTGCGTCCTGGGATTCCAGTACGCCACCTGGGCCGCGCGGCTCCCCGCGCTGAAGTCGCGGCACGACCTGAGCGAGGCCGAGGTCGGGCTGCTCCTCATGGCGGCCGGCGTCGGCGCCGCGGCGTCGTTCCCGCTCGTCGCCGCCCTGACGCGGCGCTGGGGGTCGCGGCGCCTCGCGTTCGTCTCGGCCCTGTTCCTCGGCCTGCTCCTTCTCGCCCTGGCCGCGGCGCCGAACTACCCGATCGCGCTGGCCGTCATGTGCGCCGACGGCGTGGGCGTGGGCTGTCTGAACGTCGCCATGAACGCGCAGGGCGCCGCCCTCGAATCCCGGCACGGGCGCACCGCCATGGCCAAGCTGCACGCCACGTTCAGCGCCGGGTCGCTGGGTGCCGCGCTGCTCGCCTCCGGCACGAGCGCGCTGACGTCGTCCGTGGCGCTGCACTTCGGCGTGGCGACGGTCCTCATTCTGCTGCTCGCGATGTACGCGGAGCCGGCGCTCCTGACGGAGGAACAGCCCACGGACTCAGCCGCCGAGAAGTCGGCCGAGGAGTCCGCCGATCAGTCCGCGGGGAAGAAGCGGCGCACATGGGCCCTGCCCGCCGCCGTGACGCTCTGGATGGGCGGCGCCATGGTGTTCGGCACCGTCGCGGAGGGCGCCATGAACGACTGGTCGGCGCTGTACATGAAGGACGTCGCCGACGCCTCGGCGCGGGTGGCGCCCCTGGGCATCGCCGTCGTCTCCGTGATGATGGTGCTCGCGCGGCTCTTCGCCGACGGCTGGCGCACCCGCTGGGGCGACGGCCGCGTGGTGCGCGCCGGCAGCGTCCTGGCCGCCGCGGGCCTGGCCTGCGCGCTCCTCGCGGGCGGGGTCGTACCGGCCCTGATCGGCTTCGCGTTCATGGGGCTCGGCCTCGCGGCCGTCACCCCGTGCGTGTACGTGGCGGCGGCCGGGCAGGGGTCGGACGCGCTCGCTCTGGTCGCCGCGATGGGCACGACGGGTCTGCTGGCCGGGCCGCCGGTCATCGGGTTCATCGCGAGCGGCAGCAGCCTGGTCTGGGGCATGGCCGCCGTCGCCGGGTCGGCCCTCCTCGTCTCCCTGTGCGCCACCCGCATCCGCTGGCCGCAGGCGGCCGCCGCGGAGGAGGCGAAGGTGTGAGCCGTACAAGAGCGGCGTGAGACGCACAGGAACAACGTGAGGCGTACGAGCGCGAGGTGAGCGGCTCACAAGCAGCTCACAGCATCAGGCAACCCCTGAACGTCAGTTCACATCCTCTTTACAGGGGCCCGTGACGCACCGGGGCCCACGGGGGAACTGACGACTAGGAGAAGTGTCTTGATCCGTGTCCCGCGCTTGGCGACTGCCGCATCCGTGGCACTCGCACTGGCGGTGGGGTTGCCGGAGCTGGCGCACGCGGCGCCCGGACGGCCGCACGCACAGCCCGCCGACGACCTCATATCCACCACCCCTGTGGGGAGCCCCGACGACCGGCTTCCCAAGGGGTGGGACCTCACCGGCGACGGCCCCGACCAGCATCTGGTCTGGCGCGCGCCCGAGCAGGTGCCGATGGGCGACGCCCGCGTCGAGTTCTACGCGGGTGACCGCCTCATCGGCCGGCCCACGGCGACCGACGACCAGCGCACGTTCCGGCTCCGGCTCGACGGCAACGGCGTGCGCGCGCTGGACGACCTGAAGGACCTTCAGGCGGTGGCGGGGGGACGCCGCCTCGACAAGCCCGAGCCCGCCGCGCCGTCCCGGGCCGCCGCGCCCGCCCCCGCGCAGGCGCCCGCGGCCGATGTCGACCCGGGCAAACCGGGTGCGTACCGCACCGTCAAGGGCGAGTACGACCTGCCGGGGGTCAAGCTGCCCGGCTTCCCCAAGAAGGTCGAGATGCGGGCCACGGTGGTGGGTCCCGTCAACGCGCCCGGGAAGCGGCCCCTCGCCCTGTTCCTGCACGGCCGCCACCTCACGTGCTACAAGCCCGGCGGCGACGCGGACGGCGGCTGGCCCTGCAAGTCGGGCATGAAGCCGATCCCGAGCTACCAGGGCTATCTGCACGACCAGAAGCTCCTGGCCTCGCAGGGCTATGTGACGGTGTCGATCTCCGCCAACGGCATCAACGCCCAGGACGACTCCGCCGCCGACGGCGGCGCGCAGGCCCGCTCGTCCCTGGTGCGCCAGCACCTGGGCCGCTTCGCCGACTGGTCCGCCGACCCGGCGCAGGCCCCGGCCGCCGTGCGCGCCACCGCTCCGGCCGACCTGTCGCGCGTCCTGCTCGTGGGCCACTCCCGGGGCGGCGACGGCGTCAACCGCGCCGCGCTCGACAGCCGTTACAAGACGCCCGCCGACCAGGAGGGCTACCCCGGTAAGACGCGCTGGCAGATCCGCGGCACCGTCCTGATCGGCCCCACGGTCTTCGGGCACAACCCCGACCCGGACGTGCCGTCCATGACGATCCTGCCGGGCTGCGACGGCGACGTCTCCGACCTCCAGGGCCAGCTCTACGTGGACAACACCCGCGGTGTGGGCAACGGCTCGGCCCTGCACAGCGCGGTCTTCATGAACGGCGCCAACCACAACTTCTTCAACACCGAGTGGACGCCGGGGCAGGCGAAGGCGCCGGCCAGCGACGACTTCTACGGCGGCGGCCCGCGGCCCGACCCGGTGTGCTCGCCCGGCCACGGCCCCCGGCTCAAGGCCAAGCAGCAGCAGAAGGCGGGCTCCACCTACATCGCGGCCGCGGCCCGGCTCTTCGTCGAGGGTGACGACAAGGTGCGCCCGCTGCTCGACGGCTCCGGCAAGAGCGCGCCGTCGGCGAACCCGGCGCGGGTGCTCAGCCACGCCGTCGGCGGCAACCGCACGCCCGCCGTGATCCCGGACCCCTCGCTCAAGGTGACCGGCGGCAAGCTGTGCGACCAGACCGACGACCGCACGGCCGCCGGCTGCCTCAAGACCGGCAAGACGGGCTGGTCCCCGCACAACGCGCGCTTCCGGGTGGAGCCCGACCCCGGTCGGCACGCCCTGGTCATGCGCTGGACGCGGGCGGGCGCCACGATGTCCGTCACGCCCAAGAGCCCGGTCTCCCTTGCGGACGCCGAGTCGCTCGCGCTGCGCGTGATCGTGCCGCCCAACAGCACCGGCACCAAGCTGGACGTGACGGCCGTCGACGCCTCGGGCCACCGCGCGAAGCTCGGCGGGGCGACGCTCAACGGCCTTCCGGGCAGCGAATCCACGGCCTCGTACTGGGGCCAGGAGGTGCGCGTGCCGCTGGCGGCCGCCACCCGCGCGGGGCTCGACCTCAAGCAGATCACGTCCCTGGAGCTGACCTCGCGCAGCCGGTCGGGGAAGGCCTGGCTGGTCGACGCCTGGGGCTGGCGCCCCGGCACGCCGGAGGTCCGTCCTTCGGCCCTGGCGCGCGTCGACATCGGGCAACTGACGGTCAAGGAAGGCGACTCCGGGGTCCGGACGTACCGTGCTCCGGTCCGCGTGAGCGGCGAGGGCCCCGGCAAGGTGCGCCTGTTCGTGCCGAGCGCGGACCCCGAGAAGTTCACGGTCAAGACGGTCACGGTGCGCCCCGGTGACACCTCGCTCGATGTGCCGTTCAAGGTCAAGGGCAACAAGCGCTACGGCTATCGGATCGTGCACGACGTGTTCGCCAAGACGGTCGGCAACGCGGTCGTCGGCGCCTACAACGGCGGGGTCGTCGTGGAGGAGGACGACCCGATGCCGAAGGTGACCGTGAAGCCGGTCGCCGACAAGGTCACCGAGGGCAAGCCGCTCAAGTGGCGCGTCTCGCTGTCGGAGGCCGCCGGCGTCGAGATGGTGGTCGCGTTCCGCTTCGAGCGCGTCAGCGGCGGCAAGGAGCTGTCCACCAAGGACGTCGACAAGCGGTGGCTCAAGAAGGAGCTCTTCGCCAAGCCGAACCCGGAGCGCCCGCTGTCCAAGGCGTCGCCGGACCCGTACATGTCGGTGACCGTCAAGGCGGGCAAGCGGAGCGTCGACTTCAGTATCCCCACCGTCAAGGACCGGGTCCGTGAGGGCACGGAGTCGGTGCGGCTGCGGCAGTACACCTACGACAACGACGACTGGGAGGAACACCGGGGTCCGGTGTTCACCGGCCGGGTGCGCAACGCGTCGTAGCGACAACGGGCGTACGGGCTCGTAGCGACAACGGGCGCACAAGCTAGTAGCCACTGCGGGCGTACGTGACAGGGCGGGCGGTTCCGTACGGGGCCGCCCGCCCTCGCGCGTGGGGCGCCGCTCAGTCCCAGGGGTTGGCCGGCTGGTCGTTGATGGCCGTCCAGAAGCGCGTGCCCACGGGCACGTCGCCGTAGGCCCAGAAGCTCCAGCCGCCGGAACTCCCCAGGTCCGGACCGTACTTGCCGTCGTGGAACTCGGCCATGCGCCAGCCCGCGCCGAAGGTGTTCGCGCAGACGCCGTCCGCGGCGGCGCGGCTGGTGAGCCGGGTCCCGCGCACCGGGTTGCTGGCGGCGACGGTGCCCTGGGACCAGCCCGCGTAGAAGTCCGGCGTGATGCCCGCGGGGACGGCGCTGCCGTCGACCTTCAGACACAGGACGGGCAGGGCGGTGCTCGTGGCGGTGTCGCCCTGGTACGGGTTGCTCAGCGGGCCGCCGCCGACGCGCACGGTGCCGCTCGGCCCGTCGGCGAGGAACGTCCACGTCATGGCTTTGGTGTTGGTGGCGCCCGCGGGGGCCGCGGCCGCCGGGGTCACGGTTCCTGCCGCGACGGCCAGGGCGGCGACGGCGGCGGACGCCAGGGACAGGGACAACTTGAGGGACGGCTTGAGGGACGACGTGATCGAGCGCAAGGCTTTCTCCTCACGGCTGACGCTGGATGAATCCCTTGAAGTAGTCGTGGATTCTTCACGTCCTTCACACCGCCTCCAAGAGGCATAACCAGACATCCACGCCCCATGGGCACCGCGGCGGAAAGGCCGGAAGCAGCGCCTGAATCCGCCCCTCCGGAAGACAGCGGAATCGATGGGCATGACCCCGGGGCCAACGGGTACCAGAGACGTGGACCCCACCGCGCTCCCCCGTCGCGGTGGGGTCTCCGCATTCCTGATTCCGGAAGCGGACCATAACGGTCTTTGTTCGCAAGACTTTCGCGGGAAATGGGTCAGAACCGAACTATTCCTCGGCCGTTGACACCTCGGTCCGATCACGCGCACATTGTCCAGACGATACGGTCCGGCCTCACGAACACTAAAACGATGTGATCGTCATGGTGTTACGGAACGAGTACTGGAGCGAAAGTAAGTCCTCCGTTTCCTTGTCGTTAACCGGCTCGGGAAAGGGGGACTTCGCCACACTGGTCGACATACTGCGCTGGCGGGCGTGCGAGCGCCCCGAGCGGCGCACGTGCACGTTCCTCGTGGACGGCGAGCGCCGCGAGGAGAGCGTCACCGACGGGGAACTGGACGCCCGAGCGCGGGCCGTCGCCTGTGCGCTGCGCGAGCGCGGGCTGCGCGGCGAGCGGGTGCTGCTGCTCCACCCTCCGGGCATCGAGCTGATCACCGCGCTCTTCGGGTGCCTGTACGCCGGTGCCGTCGCCGTCCCCGCCTATCCGCCGGATCCGGGGCGGCTCGACCGCACCCTGCCCCGGCTCCTCTCCATGGTCGACGACGCACGGCCGGGCGCGCTGCTCACGACGTCGGAGCTCGCGGAGTACAGCGGCCCTGCCTTCGCCGCCGTCCCGCGGCTCGGCGCCCTGCCCCGGCTCACGACCGACGGCGTCGACCCCGCGGGGGCCGCGGCCTGGCGCGATCCGGGTCCGCGCCCGGACGACCTGGCGCTGCTGCAGTACACCTCGGGCTCCACCAAGGCGCCGCGCGGCGTGATGCTCACGCACGCCAACCTGACCCACAACCTGGAGTGCGACCGGACGTACCTCGGGATCACGCCCGAAAGCCACGCGGTCATCTGGCTGCCGCCGTACCACGACATGGGCCTGATCGCCGGCATCTTCGAGTGGTTCTACGCCGGCACCACGGCCACCCTGATGTCGCCCCTGGCGTTCCTGCAGCGGCCCGCGCGCTGGCTGCGCGCCGTCTCGCGGACGCGGGCCTCGCTCAGCGGCGGGCCCAACTTCGCCTACGACCTGTGCACCCGCAAGATATCGCCCGACGAAATCGCCGGGGTGGACCTCAGCACCTGGACGTTCGCCTGGAACGGCGCCGAGACCGTGCGCCCCGAAACACTGGCGCGGTTCGCCGGGAAATTCCGGAGCCATGGCTTCCGTGCCGAGGCGTTCCGGCCGTGCTACGGCCTCGCGGAGGCGACGCTCATGGTGAGCGGCTGGGCGCCGCGGGCGGCGGGCGACCGGATTCCGGTCGCGCCCGGGGGCTTCATGAGCTGCGGGCGCCCGGTCGGCGGGCAGCGGGTCGTCATCGTGGACCCGGAGCTCCGCACGCCGCGCGCGCCCGGCGAGGTCGGTGAGATCTGGGTGGCGGGGCCGAGCGTGGCCGACGGGTACTGGGGCCGCCCCGAGGAGACCGCCGCGACCTTCGGCGCGACGCTGGCCGACGGCGACGGGCCGTTCCTGCGCACCGGCGACCTCGGTTTCCTCCGGGCCGGCGAGCTCTATGTCACCTGCCGGATGAAGGACCTGATCATCGTCCGGGGCCGCAACATCCACCCGCAGGACGTGGAGCTGACGGCCGAGACCAGCCACCCCGCGCTGCGGCCGGGGTCGGGGGCCGCGTTCGGGGTCGACCTGGACGGCGCCGAACGCCTCGTCGTGGTGCAGGAGATGCGCCCGGACCGCGCCGGAACGCCCGCCGAGGCCGCCGACGCGATCCGCCGCGCCGTCGCCGCCGCGCACGACGTGCGGCCGTACGCCGTCGTCCTGATCGAGCCGCGCTCCGTCCCGAAGACATCGAGCGGCAAGATCCAGCGCGGCCGGACGCGGGACGCGTACCTCGCGGGGACGCTCCCGGTCCTGACCGAGCTGCGCGACACCGCCGGGCCGGAGCGGTCGGTGGCGCCGGTGGTGCCGGGCCGGGAGCGCATGAGCAGGCAGGCCATCGAGGACTGGCTCGTCACCGAGACGGCCCGCGAGGCCGGGGTCGCGCCGGAGCGGATCGACGTGGCCGCGCCCTTCACCGACCACGGCCTCGACTCCGTGCAGGGCGTCGCGCTGGCCGGTGGCCTCGGGACGCTCCTCGGCATCGAACTGCCGGAAACCCTCGTATGGGATCACCCCAGCATCGCGGCGCTCGCCGAGCACCTCGCGCTGCTCGCCGCGGACCTGCCCGGCCGTTGTCCCCCTTCCTCGGGCGCCCTAGGGAGCTGAGAGTCGCATGGAGCCTGTCGCGATCATCGGGATCGGATGCCGTTTCCCCGGTGCCAACGGTCCCGACGAGTTCTGGCGGCTCCTGCGCGACGGGGTCGACGCGATCACGGAAGTGCCGCCCGACCGCTGGCACGCCGACGACTTCTACGACCCCGACGGGACGGCCCCCGGCAGGACCAACACGCGCTGGGGCGGCTTCCTGCGCGACGTCGACCGCTTCGACCGCGAGTTCTTCGGCATCGCGCCGCGCGAGGCGAGCGCCGTCGACCCGCAGCAGCGGCTGCTGCTCGAAGTCACCTGGGAGGCCTTCGAGGACGCGGGCCAGGTGCCCAGCGCCCTCGCCGGCAGCGACACCGCCGTGTGCGTCGGCATCAGCACCTACGACTACGCCCTGCTCCAGGCGCCCCGCCTCGGCGGCGTCGACGCCTACTGGGGCACGGGCAACGCCCTCAGCATCGCCGCGAACCGCATCTCGTACGTGTTCGACCTGCGGGGCCCGAGCCTCGCCGTCGACACCGCCTGCTCGTCGTCCCTCGTGGCCGCCCACTTGGCGTGCCGGAGCCTGTGGAACGGCGACGCGGAACTCGCCGTGGCCGGTGGCGTCAACGTGATCCTGTCCCCCGCCGCCGCGATCAACTTCACCAAGGCCGGGGTCATGGCGCCCGACGGGCGGTGCAAGACGTTCGACGCCCGGGCCGACGGCTATGTACGCGGCGAGGGCGCGGGCGTCGTCGTCCTGAAGCCGCTGCGGCGGGCCCTCGCCGACGGCGACCCGGTGCGGGCCGTGATCCGGGGCAGCGCGGTCGCGCACGACGGCCGCACCAACGGCCTGATGGCCCCCCACCGACCGTCGCAGGAGGCCCTGCTGCGCGCGGCGTACCGGCACAGCGGCGTCGCCACCGAGGACGTCGACTACGTGGAGGCGCACGGCACCGGCACGCTCCTCGGGGACCAGATGGAGGCTCAGGCCCTGGGCAACGTCCTCGGGCACGGCCGCCCGCAGGACCGCCCGTGCGTCGTCGGCGCGCTCAAGTCGAACATCGGCCACCTGGAGGCCGCCGCCGGTGTCGCGGGCCTGATCAAGACGGCGCTGATGCTCGAACACCGGCAGATCCCGCCGAGCCTGCACGTCGAGCACCCCAGTCCGCGCATCGACTTCGACGGTCTGCGGCTGCGGGTGGCGCGGGCGAACGAGCCCTGGCCGCGGCGCGAAGGGCCCGCGCGGGCCGGTGTCAGCTCGTTCGGGTTCGGCGGTGCGAACGCGCACCTCGTCCTCGAAGAGGCGCCGCCCGTCGCCCCGGAACGCAACCGCCCGCCGTCGTCCCCGGAGCCGACCCGGCTGCTCCCCGTCTCGGCCCGGAGCCCCGAGGCGCTGCGGCAGGCGGCGGAACGGCTCCTGGACGTGCTCTCCCCTGGCGGCTCACCTGAATCTGATGGTGACGCACCCGACCTCGACGCGCTCGCCTACACCGCCGGTGTCCGCCGGGCCCAGCACCGGCACCGCCTCGCGCTCGTCGCCGCCGACCGGGAAGGGGCGGCCGACCGGATCCGCGCCTTCCTGGCGGGTGGGCGGCCGGCCGGGACGGCCGTGGGCGACGCCGGTCCGCGGCGCAGGCGCCGGCTGGTCTTCGTCTGCCCGGGGCAGGGCCCGCGCTGGTGGCCGCTGCCCCGGGCCCTGCGCGCGGAACCTGCGCTGCTCGCCACGTTGGAGGAGTGCGACCGCCTCGTGCGGGCGCGGGCCGACTGGTCGCTGCTCGACCAGCTCTGGGGCGACGCGGCGGCGTGCCGACTCGACGAGCCGGACGTCTGCCAGCCCGCGCTGTTCGCGCTGCACGTCGCCCTCGCGAACCTGTGGCGGTCCTGGGGCATCACGCCGGACGCCGTGGTGGGCCACAGCATGGGCGAGGTCGCCGCCGCGCACATCGCGGGGGCGCTCGGCCTGGACGACGCCCTGGACGTCATCCGCCACCGGGGCCGCCTGATCGGCACCGTCGCGGGCAGCGGCCGCATGGCGGTCGTCGAGCTGTCCGCCGATGCCACCGGCGAGGCCCTGCGCGGCTACGAGGGCCGGCTCTCGCTCGCCGCGGTCAACGCGCCGACGTCGAGCGTGATTTCCGGGGACGCGGCGGCGGTCGACGAGGTCGTCGGCCGGCTCAGCGGCGACGGCGTCTTCTGCCGCGTCCTCGAATCCGTCGGCTTCGCCTCCCACAGCCCGCACATGGAACCGCTCAGGGCCGAGCTCGCCCAGGCCCTGCGCGACGTGAAGCCGGCCCCGACACAGGTGCCGATGTACTCCACGGTGACCGGCACGGTCGCGGACGGCGGCACCCTCGACGGCGGCTACTGGGCCCGGAACCTGCGCGCGCCGGTGCTGTTCGACACCGCCGTCGCGGGGCTGCTCGACGCCGACCACGACGTGTTCGTCGAGCTGTCGCCGCACCCCATGCTGCTCCCCGCCCTCACCCAGCGGGCGCGCGGGCGCGCACGGGAGGCGGTGGTCCTGGCCTCGCTCCGCCGCGACGCGCCGCCGCGCGACACCCTGCTGGCCTCGCTCGGCACGCTGTACGCGACGGGCTTCGACCCCGCGTGGCACTCCCTGCACCCCGCGCCCCGCCGCCCCGTCCGCCTGCCGTCCTACCCCTGGCAGCGCGAGCGCTGCTGGTTCGACCCGCAACGCGGCTTGCCCTCCGCCTACTTGGCCGCGGAGACCGGGAGGCGGCCCGAAGGGCACCCCCTCCTCGGCCGTCACGTGGAGCTCGCGGACCCGGAGGGCGGCCACGTCTGGCAGGGCGCCCTGGCCGCCGACGCCCCGGCGTTCCTCGACGGTCATCGCGTGGACGGCACCGTGGTGGTACCGGCCGCCGCCTGGCTCGCGGCGGCCCGTGCCGCCGCGACACAGGCGTACGGCGATCCGGTGACCGTACTCACCTCGGTCACGTTCTCCCGCATGCTCACGCTGGACGACGCGGCCACGGTCGCGACCCAGGTCCGGCTCTCCCCGACGGACGCGGACGGCGCGGCCTTCCACGCCTACGCCCGCCCCATGCAGGACGTGAACGGCCCGGATGCCACCCGCGACCGGCCGGCGTGGACGCCGTGTGTGACGGGCGACCTCACACCCGGCGCGGCGGCCGAGCACTCCCCGCACGACGACCTCGACGTCGTCCGCGGGCGGTGCGGCAAGCCCGTCGCCGTCGCGGACCACTATCGCGCGCTGCGGGCGCGGGGACTCGACTACGGCCCCGCCTTCCAGGCCGTCGAGCAGCTGTGGCGGGGCGAGCGGGAGGCCGTCGCCGCGCTCGCCGCGCCGCCCGAACTCGTCCCCGACCTGGCCTTGTACGACCTCCATCCGGCGCTCATCGACGCCGCCCTGCAAGTCCTCACGGCCGCCGATCCCGACGACGTCGACGGCGGGGACTCCCGTCCGTACGTGCCGGTCGGAATCGACCGCGTCGTGCTGTGTCCCGGCGGTCCCGGCGCCGGCGCGCGGGACCGGCTCTGGGCGCACGCCCGCGTGCGGCCGGACGACGGGGCCGCGTCCTCCGAGCCGGTCGGTGACGTCTGGCTGGCCGACGGCGACGGCCGGACCGTCGCGGTGCTGGAGGGCGTGCACGCGCGGCGACTCGACGGCACGGGCGTCCGGGCGCCGCGGGCGGCCGGGCTCGATCGTGCGCTGTACGAGGTGCGGTGGCGGCGGCAGGACCGCCCGGCTCAGGGAACGATCACCGTCGATGGGGGCTGGCTGCTGTTCGCCGACAGCCGCGGCGTGGCGGCGGGCCTCGCGGCGCGTCTCACCGAGGGCGGCGCCCGGACCCTCCTGGTGAGCCCCGGTGACGACTACGACGAATCGCGGCGGGACCAGGTCAGGATCCGTCCTGATCACGGTGCCGACGTGCGCCGTGCGGTGGCTGCGGCGCGGGCACGGCTCGGGCCGGTGCGCGGCGTCGTCCACCTCGCGAGCCTGGACGCTCCCTCGCCCGAACGGTCCGGTTCCAACGGTCTCCGCGCCGCACAGACCTGTGGCGTGGTCGGCGTCCTCCACCTGATCCACGCACTCACCGAGAGCGCCCCCGCCGATGCGCCCGCTACCCCTCGTACGCCCGATGCACCTCGTACTCCTGACGCACCGCCGCCGCGGCTGTGGCTGGTGACCAGCGGCGTCCAGCGCGTCGGCGCCTCCCCCGCCCCCGTGTCCGTGGCCCAGGCGCCGGTCTGGGGCCTGGGCGGCGTGGCCGCGTACGAACACCCGGAGCTGCGCCCGGTGCTGGTGGACCTCGACCCGGAGCCGGGCCCGGCGACGGTGGCGTGGCTCGCGGACGAGCTGTGCGCCGCCGCGGGCACGGAGGACGCCGAGAACCAGCTGGCCTGCCGCGGCGGCGAGCGCTACGTCGCCCGCCTCGCGCCCGCCGATCCCCCCGGCCCCGTACCCGCCGACGCCCTGCGCCAGGACGCGAGTTACCTCGTCACCGGCGGCATGGGAGCCGTCGGCCTGCACCTGGCCGAGTGGCTCGTCGGGCACGGCGCGCGCCATCTCGTGCTGGTCGGCCGACGCGGCCCGGACGCCGACGCCGAACAGCGCCTGCGGTCCTTGCGCGACGCGGGCGCCGAGGTCCGCGTGGCCCGCGCCGACGTGGCCGACGAGGAGGCGCTCGCCCGCGCCCTCACGGAGGCGACGGCGTCCCTGCCACCGCTGCGCGGGGTCGTCCACGCGGCCGGTGTGCTCGACGACGCCACCCTGCGCACGCTCGACACGGAGCGGCTGCTGGCCGTACTCGGCCCCAAGGTCGCCGGTGCGTGGAACGTGCACCGCCACACGGCCCACCTGCCGCTCGACTTCTTCGTCCTGTTCTCGTCTGCGGCCGCGCTCCTCGGGTCGCCGGGGCAGGGCAACTACGCCGCGGCCAACGCGTTCCTGGACGCCCTGGCCTCCTTGCGCGGGTCGCAGGGGCGGCCGGGCCTGAGCGTCGCCTGGGGCCCGTGGGCGGGCACGGGGCTGTCGGTCCGGGCCGGGGGCGTCGACCGGCTGCTCGCGCTCGCGGGCGTCCAGGGCATCGAACCGGCCGACGGCGTCGAGATGTTCGGCCGGCTCATCGGCTTGGCGGTGCCGCGGGTCGCGGTGGTCGACGTCGACTGGCGCCGCTGGGCGCGGTCCGCACCGGCCGCCGCGAGGTCGCCGCTCGTCGCCGAGCTGACCGCGGCCGACGACGGCACAGCACCGCACGACAAGGGCGGCGGCCTCACCGTCGACGAGCTGCTGGCCGCGGATCCGGCCGACCGGCACCGGCTCCTCGAGTCCTACCTCCACGTCGAGATCGCGCGGGCGCTCGGCCTGCCGCGCGAGCAGCTCGACGTCGACCAGCCGCTGAACGGCGTCGGCCTGGACTCGCTGGTCGCGGTCGGCGTGAAGAACCAGATCGAGGTGGACCTCGGCATGTCGCTGCCGCTGGCCGACGCGCTGGAGGGCTCCAGCCTGCGCGAGGTCGCCGCCCGCATGCTCGCCGACGCCGCGGCCGCCCCCGCTCGGCGGCGCGACGGCGGCCCGCGCGAGGGAGACGGAGAGGACGGAGACGACTGGGAAGAGTTCGACGTTCTTTGACGACGCCTAAGGGGAATTCATGGACCACGCAAAGGGGCTGCTCGCGGATCTCTCCCGACGCGGGGTGGATCTGTGGGTCGACGGCGACGACCTCCGATGTCGCGCCCCCAGGAACGCCCTGACGGACGACTTGCGCAAGGCGCTGCAGGAACACAAGCAAGAGCTCATCACGGAACTGCGCAGGCGCTCCGGCACACAGCCGACGGCCATCGGCCGCATCGACCCCGCGCCGGACGACCTCCATCTGCCCTTCCCGCTCTCGGACATGCAGCAGGCCCTGTGGGCCGGACAGCGCGACGCGTTCGAGATCGGCAACCTGTCGGGCAACGGCTACGTCGAGCTCGACGTGGTGGCGCTCGACCAAGACCGGTTCGCCCACGCGTGGCACCAGGTGATCCAGCGCCACGACATGCTGCGCGGCATCGTCCTGCCGGACGGGCAGAACCAGATCCTGCGGGACGTACCGGAGTACCGGATCGAGGAGCTCGACCTGCGCGGCCGCCCCGCCGCGGCGGTGACGGCACGGCTCGAAGAGCTCCGCAGGACCATGCCGCAGGAGATGTTCACCCCGCACGAGTGGCCGCTGTTCCGGCTGCGGGCGACCCGCATCGACGACGACCGCACACGGCTGCACCTCGCGTCGAGCCTGCTCGCCGCCGACTCGCTGAGCCTGCAGATCCTCATGAAGGACCTCGCCCTGCTCTACAGCGGCGAGCGGCTCGCGCCCCTGGACCTGTCGCTGCGCGACTACCTCGTGGCCAAGACCGCGCTGAAGGGCACGCCCGTCCACGAGCGGGCGCTCGACTACTGGCGGCGCCTGCTTCCGACCCTGCCGCCGCCGCCCGAACTGCCGATCGACATCCCCCGCTCCACCGCGCGCATGCCGTCGGTGGCGCTCAGCGCCCGGCTGCTCGACCCCGGGCCGTGGGCCCGGATGAAGGCCCGCGCGCAGGACGAGGGCCTGATGGTGGGCGCGCTGCTGCTCGCCGCGTTCGGCGACGTGATCGCGACCTGGAGCAAGACCGCGGACTTCAGCCTCAACGCCCCCTTCTGGGACCGGCTTCCGGTCCATGAGGAGGTGGACCGGATCGTCGGCAGCTTCGCCCTGCCCAACCACCTCGCTGTGCGGGCGGCGCCGGGCTCCTCGTTCCTGGAGCGCGCCCGGCGCCTGCAGCGCCAGCTCCTGGAGAACCTGGAGCACTGCCGGTACGTCAGCGGCGTCCAGGTCATGCGCGAGCTGGCGAAGGCGCACGGCGGCACTCCGCGCCGCAACACGTACGTGGTGTTCAACAGCGTCGAGATGAGCGGCGTCGACCTCTCCGCGCTCGGCACGGTCGGCTACACCGTCAGCCAGACCCCGCAGGTGTATCTGGAGGCGCGCAGCGCCGAGCGGAACGGCGCGCTCGAATTCACCTGGGACATCCTGGAACCGGTGTTCCCGCCCGGTCTCGCCGAGGACATGCTGGACGCCTTCGGGCGGCACGTGCGGCGGCTCGCCGAGGACCCGGACGCCTGGGAGGAGCGCAGCCGGCGGCACCTCGTGCCGGCGGCCCAACTCGCGCAGCACCAGCGGGTGAACGCCACCGAAGCCCCCGTACCCGCCGGACTTCTGCACGACCCGTTCCTCGCTCAGGCGGCGCGGCAGCCCGAGCACCCGGCGGTCGTGTCGACGGCCGGGACCCTCACCTACGGAGAGCTCGACCTGCGCTCCACACGCGTCGGCCGCTGGCTGCGCGACCACGGCGCCGCGCCCGGCACCCTCGTCGGCGTGGCGATGGAGAAGGGCTGGGAGCAGGTCGTCGCCGTGCTCGGCGTGCTCAAGTCGGGCGCGGCCTATCTGCCGCTCGACGCGACCCTGCCCCGGGAGCGCCTGCACCGCCTCCTGGCCGACGCCGAAGCGGCGGTCGTGCTCACGCAGGAGGCCGTCGACGAGCGCCTCGACTGGCCCGACGGCGTGCGCCGCCTGCGCGTCGACACCGAAGCCCTCGCCGACGTCGCCACGGACCCCCTCGATCCGGTCCAGGGCGAGGACGACCTGGCGTACGTCATCTACACCTCGGGCTCGACGGGCCGCCCCAAGGGAGTGATGATCTCCCACCGCAGCGCCCTCAACACACTGGTCGACGTCAACCGGCGCTTCGGCATCGGCCCCGGCGACAGCGTCCTCGGCCTGTCGGCGCTGAGCTTCGACCTCTCCGTCTACGACGTGTTCGGGACGCTCGCGGCCGGCGCGACGCTGGTGCTCCCCGACGAGTCGGGGCTGCTCGACCCCGCCCACTGGATCGAGATGATGCGGCTCGGGCGCGTCACCGTGTGGGACTCCGTGCCGGGGTTCCTGCGGATGCTGGTCGAGTACGCCGAGGGCGTCGGCGCGTCCGTGCCCGGCACGCTCCGCCTCGCGCTGCTGAGCGGCGACTGGATCCCGGTGACGCTGCCCGACCGGCTGCGGCGCCTGGTGCCCGCGGTGCGGGTGATCAGTCTCGGCGGCGCCACCGAGGCGTCGGTCTGGTCGATCCTGCATCCGGTCGGCGAGGTGGACCCGGGCTGCGCGAGCATCCCCTACGGCACACCCATGGTCAATCAGCGCATCCACGTCCTGGACCACGAGCTCGAACCGCGTCCGGTCCGGGTGCCGGGCGACCTGTACATCGGGGGCGTGGGCCTGGCGAAGGGCTACTGGCGCGACGAGGAGGCGACCCGCGCCGCCTTCGTCACCCACCCCAGGACGGGCGAGCGCCTCTACCGGACCGGTGATCTCGGACGCCATCTGCCCGACGGCGCCATCGAACTACTAGGGAGAGAGGACTTCCAGGTGAAGATCGGCGGCTATCGAATCGAGCTCGGCGAGATCGAGAAGACCCTGCGGGAGCACGCGGCGGTCCGCGACGCGGTCGCCCTCGCGGTCGACGAGGACGGCGACCGCAAGCGGCTCGTGGCCTATGTGGTCGCGGCGGACGAGGGGCGGCCCGCGACGGGCGAGCTGCGCACCTTCGTACGCGACAAGCTGCCCGAGTACATGGTCCCCAAGACCGTGGTCCTGCTCGACCAGCTGCCGCTCACCGCGAACGGCAAGGTCGACCGCGCGGCCCTGGCCGCCCGCGAGCTGCCCGCGCCCGCCGCGAGCCGGGGCCCGGTGGCGCCGCGCACGCCGCTGGAGGTGCAGCTGGCGCAGATGTGGACCGAGGTGCTCGGGATCAGCGAACTGAGCGTGTACGACAGCTTCTTCGACCTGAGCGACGACTCGCTGCAGGCGGTGAACCTGGTGTCGAAGATCTCGGAGGCGGTCGGGCGGCAGCTCGGCGTGCGGTTCCTGTTCGCCCATCCGACCATCGCCGAGCTGTCGGCGGCCCTGGACCGGCCCGCGGCCGACGACCGGGGCGCGGCCGTCGCGGCCGGTGCCGGTACGGCGAGCGAGGAGGGCTCGTACGGCGGGGTCTCCTTCGAACAGCGCGACCTGCTCACCCTGTTCGCCTCCGGCAAGCTGGAGCCGGTGGACGGCGCGGCCATCCTGGCGCTGCCGTCCGGCCTGTTCGAGCGGGCGGGCCTGGATCCGACGCAGAGCAAGGCCGCGATCGACGCGCTCGGCGGTCTGCCCATGCTGATGGGCGTCATCACGACGCAGCTCGGCCGGATCGCCGCGATCATGATTCCGCGCCTCGACACGGCGGAGCTGTATCTGGACCGGGAGGGCCTGGTCGGCACGATCCTCGAAGGGCTCGAACTCTCCAGCAGGCTCGGGGCGGACACCGCGTCGCTCAGCGGCCTGCTGGTGTCGGCGACGGACTACGGCAAGTCGGTCGCGGCCGCCCTGGACGGCCGCGCGGACCTCCCCCGGGTGACCAGCGGCCACGACACCACCGCGGCGTCGGTGCTCCTGGTCGTGGAGACCGCCCTGCGCAGGGGCGGGCGCCGGTTCGACGACGAGGTCCTGTGCTGCCTGGGCGTCGGCTCCGTCGGCCGGGCGTCCCTGGAGCTCATGCTCGGGCATCTGCCGCACCCCCGCGGGCTGCTGCTGTGCGACCCGTACGCGCAGGTCGGCTCGGTCGAGCAGGTCGCCGACGACGTCCGCACCCGGCTCGGCTACCGCGGCGACATCCGGGTCATCGGCGGCACGTCCAAGCTGCCGGACGAGTTCTACGAGGCGACGCTGATCAGCGCGGACACCAACGCGCCCGACATCGTCGACGTCGCGCGGCTGCGGCCGGGCACCATCCTGGTCGACGACTCGATCCCGCCGTGCTACGACCGCGACGACGCGCTCGCCCGGGTCGAGGAGCGGGCCGACCTGCTTTTCGCCCAGGGCGACGTGGTGCGCGCCGCCAAGCCGATGGGCAAGCTGCTCCACTGGCCGCCGATGATGGTCGACATGTTCGGCAAGGAGGGCATCGACGAGTTCGTGAACATGACGCCCGACGCGTCGAGCCCGGTGGACATCACGAGCTCCGTCCTGTCCTCGCTGCTCGCGGGCCGGGTCGAGGGCATCGCGCCCACGGTGGGCCCGGCCGATCCCGGCCGGTGCGAGAAGCACATCGAGACCCTGCGCGGGCTCGGCTTCGAGGGCGGTCCGCCGCAGTGCGACGGCATCTTCCTCAGCGAGCAGGCGGTCGTCCGCTTCCGGGAGCGGTTCGGGACCGCTGCCGGGGACGCACGCCCGCCGACGACCTGAGCGCCATGGAGCCCTCATGGATGGTGTGCCCGCGTCCGAACCCGGGCGCGGGCCTGCGGCTCGTGTGCCTGCCGTACTCGGGCGGGCGGGCCTCGGCCTTCAACGCGCTGGCGGCGGACCTGCCCGGCACGGTGGAGCTGTCCGCGCTCGAACTGCCGGGGCACGGCCGTCGGTTGCGCGAGGTGCCGTGCACCCGGCTCCGGCCGCTGGTCGAGCAGGTCACGGAGGTCGTCGCCGACGGGGTCCGGGAGCCGTTCGCGCTGCTCGGGTACAGCATGGGGGCGCTGCTCGGCTACGAGGTCACGCGCGAACTCGCCCGGCGCGGACTGCCGGGCCCGCGCGCCCTGTTCGTGGCCGCGTCCCGGGCGCCCCACCTGCCGCCGCCGGACCCGCCGCTGCACGACCTGCCACGGGCGGTCCTGGTCGCACAGCTCCTGAGCCTGGACGGCGCACGCAACGAACTGCTCAGGAACGAGGAGCTCGTCGACGTGATGCTGCCCGTCCTGCGCGCGGACCTGGCCGCCGTCGAGACGTACGCCCATGAGCCGGGCCGGCCGCTCGGCTGCCCGGTCGTGGCCTTCGGCGGCAGCACGGACGCGACGCTCGCGCGCGCCGACCTGGAGGCGTGGGGCGACCACACCACCGGTGGCTTCACGGCCACCTTCCTGGCCGGTGGCCACTTCTTCCTCGACACGGCGCGGGCCGCGTTCGCGCGGGCCCTGACCGTCGAACTGGAGCGGCTCATGGGCGACTCGGGGAGCCGCGCGGACGAATCGGCGCAGTACGAGAAGGGCACGAAGGAGGGGAATGGCGTCCACCACGACCCGGGATGAGCGCGTCGCCGCCCTGCGCGCGGGCCTCGAACGGGACATCAGGCCGCTCGGCGAGCGGTACACGGACGACCGGCTGCCGCGCGAGCTCCTTCCGGAGCTCGTCGGGACCTTGCGCGGGCACGGCTACGCGACCGACCCGGACCCGTCGGACCCGATCGGCGAGGCCCTGTCGAGCGAGGAGCTCGCCCGGGTCTTCCCCTCGCTCGAAGGCTGTCTGCTGATCTCGCAGGCGTGCGCCCGCTACCTCGCGCAGGCGGGCCCGCAGGACCTGCGCGCGCGGGCGGTGCCGCGGCTCCTCTCCGGGGACGCCATCGGATGCGTGGCCTCCACCGAGCCGCACCACGGGTCGAACAACGCGGCCCTGGAGACCCGCGCGGTCCTGCGGGGCGACAGTTACGTCGTCAACGGCTGCAAGCGCTGGATCTCCAACGGCGCCCTCGCCGACTACGCGGTGGTCCTGTGCCGGGTCGGCGTGGAGAACGGCCAGCAGGAGATCAGGCCGGTCGTCATCGAGCGCGCGCGGTCGCCGTACCGCACCAGGGACCTGCCCAAGCTCGGCCTCAAGGCGTTCGTGACGTCCGAGCTGGTCTTCGAGAACTGCCGGGTGCCGCGCGAGAACTGCCTGGGTGCCGAAGGGTCGCTGAAGGCGGCCTCGCTCAAGAACCTGCAGCTCATCTCCCAGGGGTTGCAGTGGTCGCGGTGCCGGATGGCGGTCCTTTCGGTGGGGATCGCGCGGGCGGCGCTGGAGGCCGCCGTGGACTACGCCCGCAAGCGCCGTCAGTTCGGCCGTCCGATCGGCGAGTTCCAGCTCATCCAGGACAAGATCGCCACCATGGCCACGGAGATCGACGCCGCGCGCCTGCTCGTCCACCGGGCCCTGGCCGCCGTCCAGGAGGACCGGCGCTGCGACCGCGAGGCGTCGATGGCCAAGGCGTACGCGACGGAGATGGCGGTGCGGGTGGCGTCCGACGCGATCCAGATCCACGGCGCGAACGGCCTGTCGCCCGACTACCCGCTCGAACGCCACTTCCGGGACGCGCGGGCGCTGACGATCGCCGAGGGGACCACCGAGATACACAAGCTCGTGGTGGCCCGGTCCGTCCTCGGCCTTTCCGCATTCCGATGAGGAATCCGGCGACGAATCCGACGAGGAATCCGACTGGGGAGTCCGTCTGGGGAAGCCGGGGGATTCCTGTGAGGGGGCACGTCATGGAGGAAGCGCATTCCGGCACGGCCCGCCGGTACACCCGGCTCCTGGACGCGGAGGAGGCGCTGCGCGCCGGCGTCGAGCGCTGGGCCGACGAGGAGCTGCGGCCGCGGGTGGCCGGGATGGACCGCGCCGCCCGCATGCCGCGCGAGCTGATCGACGAGCTGTTCGCCCTCGGGGTGATGGGCATCCAGATCCCGGCCCGCCAGGGCGGCCGGGGCGGCTCGCTGTTCATGAGCGCCCTGGCCATCGCCGAACTCGCCCGGGTCGACCCGTCGGTCGCGGTGTGTGTCGACGTACAGAACGTCCTGGTCGACAACGCGCTGCTGCGCTGGGGCAGCCCCGCACAGCAGGAGCGGTATCTGCCGCTGCTCGCGCGTGAACTCGTCGGCGCCTACGCCCTGTCGGAGCCCGAGGCCGGGAGCGACGCCTTCGCCCTGCGCACCCGCGCCCGGCGCGACGGCAAGGACTATCTGCTGAGCGGCCGCAAGGTGTGGATCACCAACGCGCGGGAGGCCGGGCTCTTCGTCGTCTTCGCCAACGCCGCGCCCGAGCACGGCGCCCACGGCATCACGGCGTTCCTGGTGCCGCGGGACACGCCGGGCCTGACCGTCGGGCCGAGCCAGGACAAGCTGGGGATCCGCGCGAGCTCCGCGTGCGAGCTCCGCTTCGAGGACGCGCGCGTCTCGCGGGACGACCTGCTCGGGGAGGAGGGGGACGGCTACGACATCGCCGTCGACACGCTCAATCTCGGCCGCGTCGGCATCGGCGCGCAGATGGTGGGGCTCGCCACCGGCGCACTCGAAGCGGCCGCCGGATACGCGAAACAGCGCCGGCAGTTCGGGCAGCCCATCGCCGACTTCCAGGGGGTGCAGCTGCCGCTCGGACGGCTCGCGGCGGAGCTGGAGGCGGCGCGCCTGCTGGTGTACGACACGGCGCGCCTCGCCGACAGCGGGCGGTACGTTCCCGAGCTGCTCGCGCGGTCCGCGATGGCGAAGTACGTCGCCGCGCAGGTGGCCGAGCGTGCGGCGTCCCAGGCCGTGCAGACCTTCGGCGGCAATGGGTACAGCACCGCGCACCCCGTCGAGAAGTTCCACCGGGACGCCCTGATCGGCCAGATCTATGAGGGCACCTCGAACATTCTCCTGCGTACCATCGCCCGTACGGTGCTTCTGGACTGACGGGACACCTCCACTGACGGGACACCCCACTGACGGGACACCCTCATGGAAACCCTGCTTGGACGCTGGCGCGGTCATCCGACGGCGGTCCTCGTGACGCTGTGCCTCGGCTTCTTCATGACGCTGCTCGACACGTCGATCGTCAACGTGGCGATCCCGCACATGGTGGACGGCCTCGACGCGACGTTCGACCAGGTCCTGTGGGTGCTGAACGCGTACGTGCTCGTCTTCGCGGTCCTGGTGCTGCTGTGCGGTCGCCTCGGCGACCTGTTCGGGCCGCGCGCCATGCTGGTCGTCGGGATGACGGTGTTCACGCTCGCGTCGCTGCTGTGCGGGCTCGCCCAGAGCGCGGAGGTGCTCATCGCCGCCCGCGCGGTGCAGGGTCTTGGCGCGGCCTGCATGGCGCCGCAGACCCTCGCGCTGCTCACCGCGACGTTCCCGCCCGAGCGGCGCGGCGCGGCGTTCGGGGTCTGGAGCGCCATCGGCGGCGTCGCGCCGGTCGCGGGGCCGATCGTCGGCGGCGCCCTGGTCAACGAGGCCTCCTGGCGGTGGATCTTCCTCATCAACCTGCCCCTGGGCGTCCTGATCGTCGCGATGGCGCTGGCGCTCGTGCCCGAGGTCGAGGAGCGCCGCCGCAGCGCCCTCGACGTGCGCGGGGTGGTCCTTTCGACGCTCGGTCTGCTCCTGATCACCTACGGCCTGATCGAGGGCCAGAAGTACGACTGGGGCCAGGTCCGGTCGTTCGTCGGCATTCCGCTGATCATCGGCGTCGGAGTGGCGCTCGTCGCGGTGTTCGTGCTCGACCAGTGGCGCCGTCAGGACCGCCAACCGCTGTTGCCGTTCGCACTGTTCAGCGACCGCGGGTTCAGCACGATGATGTTCGTGACCGCTGCCGTGCTCTTCTCGGTCGCGGCCCTGCTGCTTCCGCTCACCATCTATCTGCAGTCGGCGCTCGGGCTCTCCGCGCTCGGCGCCGGGCTCGTGCTCGCGCCGCCCATGGTCGTGCAGTTCGTGCTCGCGCCGGTCGCCGGGCGGCAGACCGACCGGATCGGCGGGAAGTTCATCCTGTTCGCCGGGCTGCTCCTGTTCGCGGCGGGCCTCGGGCTCGTGGCCGCGACGGCACGGCACGACTCCCACTGGTCGGCGCTGATGCCGGGGCTCCTGGTCGCGGGCGCGGGGATGGGCGCGGTGTTCGCCACGATGAACGCGATGGCGATGAAGGACGTGCCGCCCAAGCTGGCCGGTGCGGCCTCCGGGGTCGTCAGCGCGGCCCGCCAGCTGGGCATGGTCTTCGGCGGTGCCGCGGTCGGCGCCCTGCTGCAGAACCGGCTGGCCACCGAGCTGTCCGAGGAAGCCGGGCGCAACGCGGCACGGCTGCCCCCGCAGGCGCGCGAGCCGTTCGTGCGGGGCTTCGAGTCGGCGACCGAGGACGGCCTCGAGGTCGGCGCCCAGCAGTCGGCCCGTCTCGTACGGCCGCCGTCCGGGCTGCCCCGTGAGGCGCTCGCCGACTTCGAGGCCGCCGCCACGGACGTCTTCACGCACGCCTTCACCACGGCGATGCGGGTGTCGATGGCGCTGCCCCTGGCCGTGCTCGTCGTCGCCGCGCTCACCTGTCTGCTGCTGCGGAAGCCCGCGCGGACACCCGCCGCCGCCCCGAGCCGGGAGGCGGACCAGGAGGTGTCGCCACCGGCCGACTGACGTGCCAACGTGGCAGTGGCGTGCCGACGTGGCAGTGCACGGGCGGTGGCAGTGGACGGGCGTACGGGCGTCACGCGGCCGGAGGCGCCTCGACCGGCGCCTGTGTCGGCGGCGCCGCCCGGCCCGGCCGCACCGTGTGCAGCAGGATCCGGGGCCGCAGCAGGCTCATCGGCGAGTGCTCCAGGTTGAGGACCCGCAGCAGGGCCTGGTTGACGAACCGGTCGTACGTCCCGGTGCGCATCACCCGGTCCAGGTACGGCCGCATCACGCGGTTGCGCAGGGGCGGGCGCTGTCCGTCGCGGAGCGCCACGTACCGCAGGTCCTCGCCGCTGGCGACGAGCCAGGCGTCCGCGCTGGCCCGCACGATCCGGGCCTGGAGGCGCCGGGTGAGGTCGGCGCCCGGCGGGCGCCTGAGCTCCGCGTGCAGGGCCAGCGCGCCGATCGCGGCCACCGACATCCCTTGCGCGTACACCGGGTTGAGGGTGCAGACGGCGTCGCCGACGACGACGAAGTGGTGCGGCCTGCGGGACAGTTGGTCGAACCGGCGGCGGTAGGTTCGGGACACCTTGAATCCGCGGACGGGCGACAGCGGCTCCGCGGTCCGCAGGGCCTCGTGCAGGAGCGGGCTACGCAGGGTGGCGGCGAAGTCGAGGAATCCGTCGTCGTCGGTGGGCGGCCGGTCGCCGAGGCGTCCGACGAGGCTGACGAGCCAGCGGTCGCCGTCCACCGCGGCGATCATCCCGCTGCGGGTGTGGTCGGGGGGCTGGGCTTGCAGGAGCATGAGGCGCCAGTCCGCGCCGTCCGGAGGCCGGGCGTAGAAGCGGCTCGCGTAGCCGACGTCGCACGCGATGGATTCCTCCGCGGGCGTGGGGCAGCCGAGTTCCGTCAGCCACTGGCAGCAGTGGGACTGCCGGCCGGTGGCGTCGACGGCGAGATCGGTCGCGACGGTCCGCTCGGACTCCGGCTGCCCGCGCCGGCGGACCCGCACACCGGTGACGGCGGCGCCGTCCGGCTCCGCGACGAGGCCCGTGATCTCGGTCTCGGCCTGCAGTTCGATCCGTGGATGGTCGAGCACCCGCTGCCGTACGGTCCATTCGACGAGGTCCCGCGAGAGCGAGACGATCGACATGCCGGGCCTGAAGCGCCGCGACCAGCCCGCCGCCGTGAGCCAGAGGGCGTCCCCCGGCCAGTCGAGGGGCACGGCCCCGGCCTTGAGGAGTTCGGCCCGGATGCCGGGGAACAGGGTCTCGACCGCGGCGAGGCCACGGCCGAGCAGCACATGGGTGTGGGGCGACTGCGGCACGCCGCCGCGGAACTCGGGCCGGTCGGCGAGCCGGTCCCGGTCGAGGACGGTCACGTGCTCGTAGTGGTCGGCAAGGACCCGCGCGGTCAGCAGGCCCGCCATTCCCGCTCCGGCGATCAGGGCATGGCCACGGCGTGCGGTGGGGGCGGCGTGAGCGGTCACCTCGGGCTCCGGCTTGTCTGGGGGTCGGCCTGGAGTTTCGGGGGCGCCCACTCAGTCTCTTGGGGCGGTTGCGAGACCGTCAAGGCGGCTGTCAAGCCAACGCGGGGCCGCGCGCGGACGCGCGCCCCCGCGACAGCGAGGTGCCCCCGGACGGCCGGGATTCCCCTTCCTGGAGGGCCGTTTCGCGCGTACGGTCAGGCCTCGTTCCGCGCGCGGTACCGTACCGTCCTGTTCCCTACTGTCCTGTTCCGAGTAGTCCGAGTAGTCCGAGTAGTCCGAGTAGCCGGGATGTGAGGCAGATGCCCGAGCGGCCCAGGGCCGTGAAGCGGGCGGTCGTCCTGGCCGCCGTCCGCCAGTTCGGCAACCCGCGGGGCGTGGCCGGGCGGATCGCCGGCTGGGTGATGGCGCACCGCTCCTCCAACCGTCGGCGCAACAGCTGGGTCGTCTCGCTGCTCGACGTGCGGCCCACCGACCGGGTCCTTGAGGTCGGCTTCGGCCCCGGCGTGGCCATCGCCGAGCTGAGCCGCCGGGTCGGCCCCGAAGGACACGTCCACGGCATCGACCGGTCCGACGTGATGCTCCGGCAGGCGACCAGCCGCAACGCCGCCGCCATCCGGGCCGGACGGGTCACGCTCACCCGGGCCACGGTCGAGGAGCTGCCGCCCGCCGTCGACGGCCCGTTCGACGCCGTACTCGCCGTCAACTCCCTGGCGTTCTGGACGACACCGGGCAAGGACCTGGAGGAGCTGCGCCGGCGCCTCGCACCCGGCGGCCGCATCGCCATCGCGTCGCAGCCGCGCCACGCCGGGGTCACCAGGGACCCCGAGCTCGCCGCCCGCGAGAACGTGGAGCTGCTGCGGTCCGCGGGCTTCACGGACACCCGAGCGGAGAGCCTCCCCCTCGACCCGCCCGTGGTGTGCGTCCTCGGCTTCACCGAGGCCTCGTCAGACCGTTCGCAGGACCGGTGACGTGCGGCGCCGCCGGTGCGACCACACCACCGCCAGGCCGGTCATGAACGCGAGCACATGGCCGACGGCCGAGCAGTCGCCGTCGCCGATCCCGTCAAGCAGTCCGGGCGCGGCCACCCCCAGCAGCACCAGCCACAGCAACCGCGTCCACACCGCCCGAGCGCAGCAGACCGCCACCGCCATGGCGGCGACCACCAGGTAGGACGGGCCGGTGTCGAGCAGGTGCGCGTCCGACGCGGGAAGCGAGCCGTGCCGGATCCGCCACCACACCATCGTCTCGGTCACCGCGGTCACCCCCACGTGCACGAGTGCGAGGACGGCCACGGCGCGACGCGCGCCGAGCAGCGAGACGACCGCGTACGTCGACAGGGCGAGCAGCGGCCAGACCCATGCGGAGTCCTGCGGGACGAACGCCGACGCCACCAGGGCCTCGACCGGATGCCCCGCGGGCCACGGGTGCAGGTTCGCCAGGTTGGTCGACGACCACGCGAGGAGCCGGTCGAGCCGGTCCGGCGACAGCGTCCCCTCGACGGGAACGGCGACGGCGAGCGCCGCGACGTACCAGGACGCCGGATTCCGCGCCAGGTCGCGCGGCAGTCCCCGGGCCATCAGCCGGCCCGCAGGTTGCTGATGAACTCCTGGGCGAGGTCCAGGAATTCACCCGGCGACGAGGCGGTCAGCTGGGCGTCGACGAAGACCTCGTCCGCGCCCGCGTCGACGGCGGACCGCAGGTAGTCGCAGACCTGTCCGACCGTCCCGCGCGCGAACGTCTGCGCCGGATCGGCCGGGGACGCGGTGATCGTCGGGTTCGCCCGGACGACCATGCGCAGCCGCGAAGGAGCGCGCCCCGCCTGTTCGGCCGCCCGAAGTGCCTGGCCCCACAGGCCGGTCAGGTAGGGCAGCGGCATCGCGGCCGCCAGCCAGCCGTCGCCACGGCGTCCGACCCGTTCGAGGCTCGCCGGGCTGAATCCGCCGAGGAGGACCGGGGGCCGTGGACGCTGTGCGGGTTTGGGGAGGATCCGGGACGCCGGGACGTTCCACAGCCGTCCCTGATGCCGCACCGTCTCCGATGTCCAGACCGTCTCCAGGACGTCGAGCGTCTCCTCCAGGCGGTCACCACGGCGTTCCCACGGCACGCCGACGGCGGTGTACTCGTCGCGCAGCCAGCCCAGGCCGATGCCGACGTCGAGGCGCCCCTTGCTCGTGAGGTCGAGGGTGGTGAGGGTCCGGGCGAGCAGCACGGGCGACTGCCAGAGGGCGTTGAGCGTGCTGCTGCCGAGGCGTACCCGTTCGGTGGCGGTGGCGGCCAGGGTCAGCGCGACCAGCGGGTCCAGGTGGGTGACGTACTGCTCGGGCATGGTGCCGTCGCCGCCCGGGTAGGGGTCGCTGGGCTCGACCGGGCCGAGGATGCGGTCCCCGACCCAGAGGCTGTCGTAGCCCATGTACTCGAGCGCCCGGCTGAGGCGGGGGACGAGTTCCGGATCGGCGAAGGCGCCGAACTGAGGGACGGAGAATCCGACGCGCATCAGGCGGCACCGTTCCTGTCGGTGCCTCGGATCCGGCGCGTCTCCCTGCTGTACTGGCGCCGCCCGACCAGGTGCCACGCAAGGCGGGCCGACCCCGGCAGGCGGCGCAGGAACTCCGTGCGCTCGTCCTCGGAGGCGTCCTCCAGGATCGCGCCCAGAGCGATCATGATCCGGTTGCGCGGTGTCCCGGCGAGACCGCGCTCGCCCACCGCCCGCCACTCCTCCTCGGTCACGTACCGCGCCACCAGCGGCATCACGTCGCGCTCCTCCTCGTCCAAGTGGGCGCAGAGCGTGCGATGGTGCCCGTACAGCGCTTCGGCCAGCTCGTCGCGCTCCGCGTCGGGTGCGCCCGGCGCCCAGCGTGCCAGCAGCAGCTCCACCTGCTCCAGGCTCGCGCTGAGCTCACGGTGCTGGGCCTCCATGCGCAGGACGAGTTCGGCGTCCAGGTCGACCCGGGCCAGGAGGCGTGGCCACAGCAGTTCGTCCTCGCCGGTGTGGTGCTGGTGCAGACCGGCGGCGTAGCCGCGCCAGGCCTCCGCGAGGACGGCGGCGCGTCCGCTGTCTCCGGGTCGTACGTCCTGGACCAGCTCGGCCAGCACGCGCGACTCGCGGCGGAAGACCCGATGGATCATCACCATCTCGCGGGTGTACGGGTGGGGGACGGTCTCGGCCGTCGGGTTCGTCGTCATGGCGGCGAGCCTCGCCGACGCCGCTGGCAGTCGGCTTGCAAGCGGCTTGCAGGGGCCCCGCACCGGCTCTGACCTCCCCGTCCGTGCCTGACGTCGGCCTGCCTAGGATGGCGTCGACATGGTGAAGATATGTGTGCTCGGTCCGCTCACGGTCGAGGTCGACGGCGAGCGGGCCGAGCTGGGCGGACCGCTGCCGCGCGGGGTGCTCGCGCTGCTCCTGGCCGCCCGGGGCGCCGTCGTCCCCGCGGAACGGCTGATCGAGCACCTCTGGCGGGGCAGCCCGCCGCCCAGCGCCGCCGCCTCCTTGCAGGCGTACGTCGCGCGGCTGCGCCGGGCACTTGAGCCCGCCCGTCCGCCACGCACCACGGCACGGCTGCTCGTCAGCGCACCCCCCGGCTATGCACTGCGCCTTCCGGACACCGAACACACCGTCGACGCCTGGCACTTCGAATCCTGCCTCGGGACCGCCCGAGCGCTGCTGCCGACCCGGCCGCCGGAGACGGTCCGGCTGGTCGAGGAGGCGCTCGGGCTCTGGTCGGGCCCCGCCTACGCCGAGTTCGCCGACGAGACCTGGGCCGCGGACGAGAGCGCGCGCCTGGGCGAGCTGCGTTACGCCGCGCGGGAGATCCTGGCGGCGGCGCGGCTCCGCAGCGCCGAGCCGGGCGCGGCCGTCGCCGACGCCGAAGCGCTCACCCGGGAGCAGCCGCTGCGCGAGGAGGGCTGGCGCCTGCTGGCCCTCGCGCTGTGGGGCAGCGGGCGCCAGGGCGACGCGCTGGCCGCGCTGCGCCGGGCCCGGGCCCGGCTCGGCGCGGAGCTGGGCATCGATCCGGGTCCGCCGCTCGTGGAGCTGGAGCAGGCGGTGCTGCACCAGCGGCACGACGTGCTGCGCCGGGCCACACGGCCCGCGTCACCCGAGCCGTCGGGCCTGTCCCTGGCGCTCCCTTCCGCGGCACAGCCGTCACCGCCGTCACCGTCCCTGACGCCCACGCCCCCGTCAGCCACGCCGCCGCCGTCAGCGCCTTCACCGGCACTGCCGCCGACCTCGTCACCAGCACCGCCGCCGTCGGCCTCGTCACCTGCACTGCCGCCGTCGGCCTCGTCACCAGCACCGCCGCCGACGCCGCTGTCGCCCACCCCCGCGCGGCTGGCCGCAGGACCGCTCATCGGCCGGGACGGCGAACTGGCCAAGCTGAGCGACGCGGCGGCCCGCACACGCCTCGGCGCGGCGCAGCTCGTCCTGCTCTCCGGCGAGGCCGGGATCGGCAAGTCCAGCCTCCTGGAGCAGCTGGAGCTCCAACTCCCGCAGCAGGGCTGGCTCGTGGCCACCGGTCACTGCCCCGAGACCGAGGGCGCCCCGCCCGGCTGGGCCTGGCTCGACCTCGTCCACACCCTGGCCGCGGCGGCGCCACCCGGTCCGTACGCCGCCGACCTCGCCCCGTTGCTGACTCCGGGCGCCGACCGGGCGACCGTCCCCGACGGCGGTCCCGCGCAGCGCTTCCGTCTGCACCGGGCCCTGCTCGCATGGCTGGAGAGCGTCGCCGCGCACCGTCCGCTCGCCCTCCTCCTGGACGATCTGCACCGGGCGGACCAGGAGACCGTCGAACTCTTCGTCCTGTGCGCCGAGCGGCTCCGGCGCTCCCCCGTCCTGCTGATCGCCGCCTACCGCCTTGACGACGGCGACCTGACCGGCCCGCTCTCGCGTCTGGCGCGCTGCTCTCCGTCCCGGCTCGCCCTGCGCGGACTGCCGCCGTCCCAGGCACAGCGGCTCCTGGAACGGGACTGTCCGGTACCGGTCAGTGACCGGGCCGCGGCCGCCCTGGTCGAGCGCACCGGCGGCAACCCCTTCTACGTGCGCGAGAGCTCGCGTCTCCTTGCCGCCGAGGGCGAGCAGGCGGCGCTCGCCCAGGTCCCGCAGAGCGTGCTCGACGTGGTGCGGCGCCGGATCAGCCGCCTGGAACCGGCCGATACGACGGTCCTTCGCCTGATGGCGGTGGCCGGCCGGGAGGCCCGGGTCGACGTCCTGGTCGCGGCGGCCGACACCGACGAGGGCGGCGTACTGGACGCGCTGGACGCGGGAGTCGGCGCCGGACTGCTCGGTGAACCGCGACCCGGCCTGGTCCGGTTCTGCCACGCCCTCGTCCGCGACGCCCTGGAGGCCGACCTGACCCGGCTGCGCCGCGCCCGTATGCACTCCCGGCTCGGCCGCGGCCTGGTGGCGCTCGGCTCCGACGACCTCTCGGCCCTGGCTCACCACTTCCTGCGGGCCTCCGCGGTCACGCCTGCCGATGCGGTGGCGGCGGTGGCGTACGCCCGACGGGCCGCCGACCAGGCCGTCCACCGCTACGCCCCGCGCACCGGCGAACTCCTCCTCGAAGAGGCCCTGGAGTGCCTGGACCGCCACCGGACGGCCTTCGCCGATGCCGACACCATCGCCCTGGAGGTGGCGCTCCTCGGCCGCCTCGTGCACTGCCGCATCCGGCTCGGCGCGATCACCGGCGCCCAACAGGCCCGCGCCCGGGCCGTGGAGCTGGCCCGCGCGCACGGCCGTGACGACCTGATGGTCGAGGCGTACAGCGCGTGGACGGAGCCGACCTCCTGGCTCACCTCGCACTACGGCGTCACCGATGCCGTGGCGGTGGCCGACCTGGTCCGGCTGCTCGACCGTCCCTCCATGGCACCCGCCACCCGCTGTCTCCTCCTGGACCAGCTCGCCGTGACCCGGAACGGCGCGGACCACGACGACCGCCGGACGGCCCGGCAGGCCCTGGCCCTCGCCCGCGACCTCGCCGAACCGCGGCTGCTCGCGCAGAGTCTCGCCACCCTCATCCGGCTGACCGACTTCGAACTCGACGCCGGTGCGCGCCTGGAGCTGACCGAGGAGCTGACCGCGCTCGCCCGGGAGCACGACCTGCCCGAGCACCTCTGGCTCGCCGAGTACGCCGCCGCGAGCGTCGCCGCGGTGCGCGACGGTGCCGCCGCGGTGTGGCGCAGGCTCGAGGGCGCCGACGACATCGCCCGCGCCTACGGCCTCGGCGGGGCCGGTGCGGTCGGCATGCTGCGGCACGTCATGCTGGCCATGGCGCGGGGCCGGTACGCGGCGGCCGAGCAGGCGATGGCCGAGGCGGCCGCGGCCCTGCGGGACCAAGGAGCGCTCGCGCCGGACGCCTTGGGCGACTTCACCCTCCTGTGCGTCAGGCTGCAGCAGGGCCGCCTGGCCGAGGTCCTGCCCCGGGCGCTGGCCCTGCACGAGCGGTACCGGCCCCTGCACGGCGGCATCACGGCCCTGGCCCTGCTGGCCGCGGGCGAGCCGGACCGGGCCCGCGACGTGTTCGCCCGCCGTGCCCCGGTCCGCCGCGACTACTGCTTCTCCCTCTTCGCGACCCTGGACGCCATGGCCGCGGTCGCCCTCGGGGACCGCGAGGCGGCCGCCGAGATCCACCGGGAGCTCCTCCCGCTCCGGGACGTGGTGGCCGGGGCCGCCAGTCTCTGCGTCGCGCTGCGCCCGGTCGCCCAGTCGCTCGGCGAACTCGCCCTGCTCCTGGGCCGCCCGCAGGAGGCGTCGGGCCACTTCGCCCTCGCCGAGCGCATCGCGGACGGCTGGAACTCACCCCACTGGGCCGCCGCCGCACGCGCCGCACGCACGGACCTGACGGTCTCCTCGCCCTCTGCATGATCGCCGGGGCCTGCTGCTGCAAAGTCGATCATGCGGTGCCGCCGCGGAGCACGATCCACGCAAACCCCGTATGCCACCCGAGACCCTGGCGAAACCGCCGGTAACCACCGCGGGCGGGCCGCCCTCCGCGTCTTAATTGCAGAGAGAAATTAGTGCCGATGCCATGGCAATTCCTTGCCCTCAGCAAGAGGCAAAAGTCATGCCGAGCCGGAAGTTACGGTTCCCCTCATTCGAAGATTCAAATAAGGCAACGAGGCGCGCCGAGGCGACTCGTTTTCGCAGCAGAACCGCCCCGTGGCACACCCCGACAAGCACCCTCAACCACCCGTCACCATCGACGAACTCGCAGCTCAGGGCGGCAATAAGCGCAACGCGGCGCGCCGTGCCGCCGCGATGCCACGCCCATTGGATTCAACGCTGGACAGTCATCGAATCCATGACACAAACTTGCAGAACTTGCCTTTCCCACCATGCTGGAGGCAGGCAAGTTTCATGATCGAATGGAACCGAGGGGGAACGCCACAGGTGTTGGGGGAACGCAGCAACATACTGGAACAGCTCGACGATCTACTGATCCGGTCCAGGCAGGGCAGGGGGGCCATTGCCGCCATCACCGGTTCGACGGGGATGGGCAAGACCACGGTGCTCAACGCCCTTGCGGAGCGCGCCGCATCGGCGGGCGACGCGGTGCTGAGCGTGGTGAGTTCGCCCCAGGAACGCCATGTCCCCTACAGCGCGCTGGCCCAGCTCGCGCACGCGATCGACGCGCATTTACCCGCCGCGTCCGTCACCGTGGGACCGGGCGCCGGAGGCCTGGCCACCGCCCGCCCCGGCGGGGCCGCCGATCCGGCCGCCGGTCTCGCCCTGCCCGCCGCCCAGGACGACCCCCTGGCCGTCACCCTGCAGACCCACCAGGTCATCGCCGAACTGGCGGCCCGGCGCCCGGTCCTGATCGCGGTGGACGACATCCAGCACACGGACCTGGCCACCCTCGCCTGCCTGCGCTACCTGGCGCAGCGCCTGAACCAGCTCCCCCTCGTGCTCGTGTTCACGCACGGCGCCCTCGTCGACGAGGAGCCGCCCCGCATCCTGCACGACCTCCTGTACCGGACCAGCGTGCGGCGCTTCGACCTGCCACCGCTGTCGTCCAGGGGCGTCAGGGAGCTGGCCGGAACCCTCACCTCGCCCCTCCCCCCGGACTGGCTCGTCGCCGAGATCCGCCGGCTGAGCGGCGGCAATCCCCTGTTCGCCCAGGCCCTCATCGAGGACCACAGGCTGCACGCGGCGCCCGATCCCGCCGCGCGCCCCGCCGCCCCGGAGGGCGACGACCCCGATGCCGGGGCGGCCCTCGGGAAGGAGCTGCCGATCGGGCCCGCCTACCGCCAGGCGGTCCTCGCGTACCTGCACCGGCTCGGCCCGCGCGCGGTCCATCTCGCCCGGTGCGTCGCGCTGTTGGACGAGGCGGCGACGCCGCTGCTCCTGAGCCGGTTCAGCGGCATCGACACCGAACTCCTGAAGCGTTATGTCCGGGTGTTCACCAGCATCGGCGTGCTCGACGGCGCGCGGCTGCGGCACGCGGGCGTACGGCAGGCGGTCCTCGGCGAGATGCCCCACGACAGGGTGACGCACCTGCGGTACCGCGCCGCCCGGCTGCTGCGGGACAACGGGGCGCCGCCGCAGGCCGTCGCCGGACACCTGCTCGGCGTCGGTCCGCTGTACGAGGACTGGGTGATGCCGGTGCTGCGGGAGGCCGCGCGCCAGTCCCTGGCCGACGGTGACGCACCGCAGACCGTCAAGTACCTGGAGCTGGCCCGCGAGTGCTCCCTGGACGAGACCCAGCGCCTGTCGGTGAAGTCGCAGTACGCGTACGGCCAGTGGGTGCTCAGCCCCGCCGACTCCGCCCTGCACTTCCTCGGCCTCAAGGACCCGATCCTGGAGGGGAAGCTGACGGGCCCCGA
Source organism: Streptomyces sp. NPDC059003 (assembly GCF_042740445.1). Taxonomy (NCBI): domain Bacteria; kingdom Bacillati; phylum Actinomycetota; class Actinomycetes; order Kitasatosporales; family Streptomycetaceae; genus Streptomyces; species Streptomyces sp. NPDC059003. The sequence continues at coordinate 52,976 of NZ_JBHYJH010000036.1, forward strand.
CGGGCTGTGGATCGCCGAGGGCATGCTGTTCAACCTCAACTTCGACGAGGCCGTGGAGGTCATCGACCATCTCAACGGCGGCGACGAGGAGCTGGCGACCGCGCTGCACAGCACCCGGATGCTCATGGCCGCGGAGGTCCCCGGCGTGCTCGAACGGCTGAGCCGTCCGCTCGTCGCCACGACCGCCCCGGCGACGTCCCACTCCGAGCTGCGGTCCAGACACGCCCTCGCCCTCGTCCTGGAGCGGGGAGCCGACGACTACGCCATCGCCCTGGCCGAGCAGGTGTTCCAGGGCAGCCATGATCCGAGCTCGAAGCTCAGCGGCTTGCCGAAGGCCCTGATCGCCCTGTGCTACGCGGACCGGATCGACGCCGCCGACCAGTGGTACGACCACGTCACGGCCGACATGGGCGGACCCGACGCCACCGGCTGGCGGGCCCAGCTGGAGGGCGTCGGCGCGCTCATCTCGCTGCGGCGCGGCCGGCTCACCGACGCCGTGCGCCGGGCGGAGACGGCGTACGCCCGGCTCTCCGGGCCGCGGTGGAACGTCAGCAGCGCGCTGGCCCTCGCCGTCCTCATCGAGGCCCACACCCTCAAGGGCGACCACCAGGCCACGGCCGCCTACCTGGTGGCCGACCCGCCGCCCGAGCTGTTCCTCACGCGCGCGGGCGTGCACTACCTGTACGCGCGCGGCCGTCACTACCTCGCGACCGGCAACACGCACCTGGCGCTGTCCGACTTCCAGGAGTGCGGCAGGCTGATGCGGCAGTGGAACCAGGACACGCCCGCCGTGGCGCCCTGGCGGCTCGGTGAGGCCGAGGCGTGGCTGCGGCTCGGCGACCGGGACCGGGCGGCGCGCCTCGTCGAGGAGCAGCTCGCGCTGCCGGACACCGGGCTCACCCGGGCCCGCGGGATGGCCCTGCACGTCCTTGCACTCGTCCGGGACACCAGCGAGCAGCCCCCGGTCCTGCGGGAGGCGTTCCGGCTCCTCGAGGCCTGCGGCGCGCGGTACGACGCGGCCGCCGTCCTGGCCGATCTGAGCCGCGCCTACCAGCAGTTGGGCGACAAGCGGGCGCGGCCGACCGCGCGGCGGGCCTGGCGGCTCGCCAAGAGCTGCCAGGCGGAGCCCCTGTGCCAGGCACTGCTGCCCACCTCCACGCCCCAGAGCGCCGGCGCGGGCGAGGGCGCGGATTCCCGCGGCGGCGACCGCAGCGGCCAGGACACCTTCGGCAACCTCAGCGAATCCGAGCGGCGCGTCGCCCTCCTCGCCACCCAGGGGTACGCCAACCGCGAGATCGCGGAGAAGCTGTTCATCACGGTCAGCACCGTGGAACAGCACCTGACCCGCGTCTACCGCAAGATGGGCATCAGAAACCGCGAGCAGCTCCTCCAGGGAGCCCACGCCGTCAGCTACGAATCCGCCTGACCTGGCCCTCAGCACTCCTCCAGCGGTTCTCCAGCACGCCGCGAGCCGCGCCGTCCGCCGCCTCCGTCCCCCGTCCGCTCGTCCTGTCCGCCTGTCCTGTCACTGTCCCGTCGCTGTCCCGTCCGCTTGTCCTGTCAGACAGGACAGGCGGACGTCGCGTTTGGCGCCCGGCTCGCCCGGGGCGGGGGCACTCGCGCCGCCCTCACCCGCCCACGAGAGTCCCGGAATGAGCCATTCCGGGATCGTCCTAGGGGGCTCTACGGGTAGCTGGGGGCGGATGCCGGAGCCGACGATCGTCCTCTTAGGACGAACGCCGGCCCGGCGTTTTCGTAGCGCGCACTGAGGGAGGCACTCGCCACCATGACGAGTGATCTTGTTCACGGTACCGATGCCATAGCGATCACCGGCATGTCATGCCGCCTCCCCCAGGCACCTGACGCCGGCGCCTTCTGGGAGCTGTTGCGCGCGGGGCGCAGCGCGATCAGCGAGGTGCCGCCGGACCGCTGGGACCCCGAGGAGGTGCTGCCCGACGCACCGGAGCGCCACCGCGCCGGGCTGCGGCACGGCGGGTTCCTCGACCGGGTGGACGCGTTCGACGCCGCGTTCTTCGGCATCTCGCCGCGCGAGGCCGTGGCGATCGACCCGCAGCAGCGGCTCTTCGCCGAACTGGCCTGGGAGGCCCTGGAGGACGCGGGCATCGTCCCGGAGTCGCTGCGCTCCACCGCGACCGGCGTCATCGTCGGGGCGATCGCCGGTGACTACGCGGCCCTGGCCCAGCGCGGCGGCGCGATCACCCAGCACTCGCTGCCGGGCCTGAACCGCGGCGTCATCGCCAACCGGGTGTCGTACGCGCTCGGCCTGCGCGGCCCGAGCCTCGCGGTCGACTCGGCGCAGTCGTCGTCCCTCGTCGCGGTGCACCTGGCCGTGGACAGCCTGCGCAAGGGCGAGTGCACCCTGGCGCTGGCGGGCGGTGTGGCGCTCAACTTCGCGCCGGAGAGCGCCGAGGTCGCCGGGCGGTTCGGCGGGCTCTCGCCGGACGGACGCTGCTTCACCTTCGACGCGCGGGCCAATGGCTACGTACGCGGTGAGGGCGGCGGCGTCGTCGTCCTGAAGCCGCTGGCGCACGCGGTGCGCGACGGGGACACGGTCTACGGGGTCATCCTCGGCAGCGCGGTCAACAACGACGGCGCGACCGAGGGGCTCACCGTGCCCAGCGCCGAGGCCCAGGCGACGGTGCTGCGGCAGGCGTGCGAGGACGCGGGCGTGGACCCCGCCCAGGTGCGCTACGTGGAGCTGCACGGCACGGGCACCCCGACCGGCGATCCCCTGGAGGCGTCCGGCGTGGGCGCCGCGTACGGCAGCGCGCGGCCCGCGGGCTCACCCGTGCTCGTCGGCTCGGCCAAGACCAACGTCGGGCACCTGGAGGGCGCGGCGGGCATCGTCGGCCTGATCAAGACGGCGCTGAGCATCCGGCACCGGGAGCTACCGGCGAGCCTCAACTACGAGGCGCCGAACCCGCGCATCGACCCCGAGGCGCTGAACCTGCGCGTCCAGACCGCGACCGGGCCCTGGCCGGACGCGCCGCTCCTCGCCGGGGTCAGCTCCTTCGGCGTGGGCGGCACGAACTGCCACGTCGTGCTCGCGGAGGCGCCCGGGCCGACCGCGCCCGATTCCGCCACACCCGATTCCGCCACACCCGGGGCGGCCACGCCCGACGCGGACGTGCCGCGGGACGCCGAGCCGGAGGTACCGCTGGCCCCGTGGCTGGTGTCCGGGCGTACGCAGGCGGCCCTGCGCGCGCAGGCGGAGCGGCTGCGGGAACGGCTGTCGGCGGACACCGACGCGTTCGACGCCGGCTGGTCCCTCGCGGGCACCCGCACCCACTTCGAGCACCGCGCCGTCGCCCTCGGGCTCGACCACGACGCGCAGCTGGAGGCGCTCAGCACCGGCGACGAGATGCCGGGCCTCATCACGGGGGTCACCGGCGACCACGGGAAGGTCGCCCTCGTCTTCCCGGGCCAGGGCTCGCAGTGGGAGGGCATGGCGCGCGAACTCCTGCGCACCTCGGCGGTGTTCCGCGCCTCGATCGAGGCGTGCCACGAGGCCCTCGCCCCGTACGTCGACTGGTCGCTGCTCGACACGCTCAGGGCCGAGCCGGGCGCCCCGTCCCTCGACCGCGCGGACGTCGTCCAGCCCGTGCTGTTCGCGGTGATGGTCTCGCTCGCCCGGGTGTGGGAGTCCCTCGGCGTGCGGCCGGACGCGGTGGTCGGGCACTCGCAGGGCGAGGTCGCCGCGGCCCACATCGCGGGCGCGCTCGACCTGGCGGACGCCGCACGGATCGTGGCGCTCCGCAGCCGTACGATCATGACCCTCGCGGGGACCGGAGCCCTGGCGTCGGTGCCGCTGCCCGCGGACCGCGTCGCCGAGTACCTCGCTCCCCTCGGCGACGGGCTGAGCATCGCCGCGGTCAACGGGCCCAAGTCCACCATCGTGGCGGGAACCCCCGACGACGTGGCCGCTCTCCTCGCCCGCTGCGAGGCGGACGGGGTCCGCGCGAAGGCCGTCCCCGCCGTGGACTTCGCCTCGCACTCGCCGCACATGGAGCCCCTCCGCGACCAGCTCATCGAGCAGCTCGCCGGGGTGACGCCGCGCTCGTCCGCCATCGCGTTCTACTCGACGGTGACCGGGCGCGCCATCGACACGGCGGGCCTGGACGCCGCGTACTGGTACACCAACCTGCGTCAGCCCGTCCTGTTCGAGGCGACGCTCAGGACGATGGCGGAGGACGGCTTCGGCACGTTCGTGGAGTCGAGCCCGCACCCCGTGCTCACGCTCGGGCTGCGGGAGACGCTGCCGGACGCGGTGGTGGTGGGCTCGCTGCGGCGCGACGAGGCGCCGTGGCCGCACCTGTTGACCTCCCTGGCGGAGCTCCATGTGCGCGGCCTGACCGTGGACTGGTCCGCCGTCTTCACGGGGCGGACGCCGCGTCGCGTGGCGCTGCCCACGTACGCGTTCCAGCGCGAGCGCTACTGGCCGGAGGTCTCCACCGCGTACGAGCCCGTGGAGCGGGCGGCGGTCGCGGACCGGTCGGCACAGCCGCAGGAGGCCCCCGCGGCGCACTCCACGTGGGCGGGCCGGCTCGCCGCGCTGCCCGAGGACGAGCGGCACCGCGAGGCGCTGAAGCTGGTGCGGCTGCGCACCGCGATCGTGCTCGGTCATCTCAGCACGGACACGGTGAGCGTCGACAGCGCGTTCCGCGAGCTGGGGATGGACTCCACGATGGCGGTCCAGCTCCGCGAGAACCTCGCGGAGGTCACCGGCCTCACGCTGCCGGAGACGCTCGTCTTCGACCACCCGAGCCCGTCCCGCCTCGCCCGTCGCCTCTGTGAACTGGCCCTGGGCGACGGCACGTCACCGGCCCGCTCCGCGACGGCGCCGAGGCCGGCGGTGGACGCGGACGACCCGATCGTGATCGTCGGCATGGCCTGCCGCTTCCCCGGCGGCGCCGGTTCGCCCGAGGACCTGTGGCGCCTCGTCGACGGCGGCGTCGACGCCATCTCGGGGTTCCCCACCGACCGGGGCTGGGACCTGGGAAGCCTGTACGACCCCGAGCCCGGCGTCCGGGGCAAGACCTACACGCGGCACGGCGGCTTCCTCGACGACGCGGCCGAATTCGACGCGGAGTTCTTCGGCGTCAGCCCGCGCGAGGCCACGGCGATGGACCCGCAGCAGCGGGTGCTGCTCCAGGTCACCTGGGAGGCGTTCGAGCGCGCCGGCATCGATCCTGGCGGGCTGTACGGCAGCAGCACCGGTGTCTTCGTGGGCGCGATGTCGCAGGAGTACGGGCCGCGCCTGCACGAGGGCGACGACGGCCTCGGGGGCTATCTGCTGACCGGCACGACGGCGAGCGTGGCCTCCGGCCGGATCGCCTACACCTTCGGCCTGGAGGGCCCCGCGGTCACCGTCGACACGGCCTGCTCCTCCTCCCTCGTCGCGCTGCACCAGGCGGCGCAGGCCCTGCGTGCCGGGGACTGCTCGCTGGCCGTGGCGGGCGGCGTCACGGTCATGTCGACGCCGGGCATGTTCGTGGAGTTCGCACAGCAGCGGGGCCTCGCCACCGACGGCCGCTGCAAGTCCTTCGCCGCGGCCGCCGACGGCACCATCTGGGCCGAGGGCGCGGGCATGGTGCTCCTCGAACGGCTCTCCGACGCCCAGGCCAACGGCCACACCGTCCTGGCCGTCATCCGCGGCTCGGCCGTCAACCAGGACGGCGCCTCCAACGGCCTCACCGCGCCCAACGGCCCGTCCCAGCAGCGCGTCATCACCGCCGCCCTCGCCAGCGCCGGGCTCACTGCCGACCAGGTCGACGCCGTCGAGGCCCACGGCACCGGCACCGCGCTCGGCGACCCCATCGAGGCCCAGGCGCTCCTGGCCACGTACGGCCAGGACCGCGACGAACCCCTGTGGCTGGGCTCGCTGAAGTCCAACATCGGCCATGCCCAGGCCGCCGCCGGGATCGGCGGCGTCATCAAGATGATCCAGGCGATGCACCACGGCTCTCTGCCGCGGACGCTCCACGTCGACGAGCCGAGCCCGCACATCGACTGGACCGCGGGCAACGTCCAGCTCCTCACCGAGCCCCGTGCCTGGCCCGAGAGCGGCCACCCGCGCCGTGCCGCCGTCTCCTCCTTCGGCATCAGCGGCACCAACGCCCACCTCATCCTCGAACAGGCCCCGCCCACCCCCGTCAGCGAGGAACCCGAGGCTCCCGAGGGCGCGGTCATCCCCTGGATCCTCACCGCGAAGACGCCCGCCGCCCTCCGCGACCAGGCCCAGCGCCTCCTCGACCACCTCACCGCACACCCCGCACTGCGCCCCGCGGACGTCAGCCACGCGCTGGCGGCCACGCGTGCGCGCTTCGGGCAGCGTGCCGTGGTCCTGGGCGGCGACCGCGACGAGCTGGTCGACGGCCTCCGCACGACGATCCGCCAGGAGACGTCCCGCACGGTGGTCACGGGGACGGCACGCGAGGGCGCCACCGCGTTCCTGTTTACCGGGCAGGGCTCGCAGCGCGCGGGCATGGGCCGTGAGCTGTACGACGCCCACGCCGTCTTCCGCGACGCCTTCGACGAGGTCTGCGCCACCCTCGACCGCCATCTCGACGCCGAACACCCGGTCAAGGACGTCGTCTTCAGCGACGACCCCGCCCTGCTCCACCAGACCCGCTACACCCAGGCCGGGCTCTTCGCGCTCCAGGTCGCCCTCGCCCGGCTCGCCACGTCGTTCGGCGTCACGCCGGACTACCTCACCGGCCACTCCATCGGCGAGATCACCGCCGCACACATCGCGGGCGTCTTCTCCCTGGATGACGCCTGCCGCCTGGTCGCCGCACGCGGCACCCTCATGCAGAACCTCCCGGCAGGCGGCGCCATGATCGCGCTGCGCGCCACCGAGGAGGACGTCCGTCCGCTGCTCGACGGCTACGAGGACCGGGTCGCCATCGCGGCGGTCAACGGCCCCACGTCCCTGGTCATCTCCGGTGACGAGGACGCCACCGAGGACATCGCCGCCGTCCTCGCCATGGGCGGTGTGAAGACCCGGCGTCTCACCGTCAGCCACGCCTTCCACTCCCCCCACATGGACCCCATGCTGGAGGACTTCACACGCGTCGCCGCAGAACTGACGTACCACCAGCCGCGTATACCCGTCGTCTCCAACCTCACCGGGCAGCTCGCCGACCCCGACGCCCTCACCACCCCCGCCTACTGGACCCGCCACATCCGCGAAGCAGTCCGCTTCCACGACGGCATCCACACCCTCCACACCAACGGCGTCCGCCACCACCTCGAACTCGGCCCCGACCCCGTCCTCACCACCCTCGTCAACGAAACCACCAGCGCCGAAACCAACGGCGCCGACGTCACCACCACAGCCGTCGCGGTCCTCAGGAAGGGACAGCCCGAGGCCACCACCTTCCTCGCCGCCCTGGCCCAGCTCCACGCCGCGGGCGTCCGCGCCGACCTCACCGCCCACCTCGGCACGCCCCGCGCCCGTACCGACCTGCCCACGTACGCCTTCCAGCCGGAGCGGCACTGGTTCACCGCCACCACCACCGGCGACGTGACGTCCGCGGGGCTCGCCGCCACCGGGCACCCGCTGCTGACCACGGCGGTCGAACTGCCCGACCCGGACGGGCTGCTCCTGACCGGCCGGGTGAACGCGTCCGCCCCCGCCTGGGCGGCCGACCACGCGGTCTTCGGCACCCCGGTCATGCCCGGCGTGGCGTTCGTCGACATGCTGCTGCACGCCGCGGCGCGCGTGGGCTGCCCCCGCATCGAGGAGCTCACCCACCACGTCTTCCTGGCCCTGCCCGAGCACGGCGCCCTCCAGCTGCGCGTCCTCGTCCGGCCCGCGGACGACAGCGGGCGGCGGTCCTTCACCGTCCACTCACGGCCCGAGGACGCACCGCCGGGCACGGACTGGACCTGCCACGTCACCGGTGTGCTCGGCGCCGCCACGCGGGACACCGCCGCGCCCACCGGTCAGGCCTGGCCCCCCGCGTCCGCCGAACGCATCGACACCGACGGCTTCTACCGGCGGATCGCCGACGCCGGGTTCGGCTACGGCCCGCTCTTCCAGGGGCTCAAGGCGGCCTGGCGGGACGGTGACACGCTGTACGCCGACGTGGCCCTGCCCGCGGGGGTCGCCCCCGGCCGCTACGGCGTCCACCCCGGGCTGCTCGACTCCGCGCTCCACCCGTTCGCCCTGGTCACGATCGGCGCGGATGCGGGTGGCACGGGTACGGACGGCGCGGATGCGGACGGCGCCCTCCATGTGCCCTTCGCCTGGAGCGGTGTGACCCTCCACGCGACCGGTGCGCACGCCCTGCGGGTCGAACTGGCGCGGCCGGCCGCGGGGACGGTCGCGTTGCGGATCACGGACTCCCATGGTGCGCCGGTCCTGACCGCCGACTCCCTCGTCCTGCGCCCGGTCCGCCCCGAGCAGCTCGAAGCCGCCGCCCGGCGCGACCGCGACGGCGCGCTCCACGAGGTCGTATGGCGCACGGCGCAGCCGTCGTCGAGCGCCGACGTGCCTGCTGAGGGCGCGGGTTGGGCCCTGGTGGGCGACGCGACGGACCGGCTTGTCGCCGCGGCTCTCGCGGCGCTCGGCCCCGCCACGCAGGTCTACCCGGACGCGGCGGCCCTGCGGGCGGCGCTGCGGGCCGGTGCCGCCCGGCCGGACACGGTCGTCACCCGGTACACGGCCGAGCACGGCCTCGACCCGGCCGCCGCGGCGCACGCCGCGACGCGCCACACCCTGGATCTGCTCCACGAGGTCCTGTCCGACGGCAGGGCCGACTCCCGTCTGGTGGTCCTCACCGAGGGCGCGGTGTCCACCGGCACCGGCACCAGCGACGAGCAGACGGACCTGGCCGGCGCGGCCGTCTGGGGTCTGATCCGCTCGGCGCAGTCCGAGCACCCGGACCGGTGCACGCTCGTCGACTTCGACGGCGCACGGGCCTCCGAGCAGGCCGTCGTGGCGGCCCTGTCCGCCGGGGAGCCGCAACTGGCCGTGCGTGAGGGCGAGTTGCTCGTACCCCGCCTCGCCCGCCTGACCGCGGGGCCGCTGCCCGCGACGGCGTTCGACGCCGGACGGACGGTGCTCGTCACCGGTGGCACGGGCGCCCTCGGCGCCGTCCTCGCCCGCCATCTGATCACCCGGCACGGCGTCCGTCACCTGCTCCTGACCAGCAGGAGCGGGCCGGACGCGGCGGGCGCGCTCGTCGAGGAGCTCACCGCCCTCGGCGCCGACGTCACCGTCGCCGCCTGCGACGTCGCCGACCCCGATGCCCTGGCCGCGCTCCTCGCCGCCCTGCCCGAGGAGCAGCCGCTCGGCGCGGTGGTGCACTGCGCGGGCGTCCTGGACGACGGTGTCGTCACGGAACTCGACCACGACCGCCTCGACAAGGTGCTGCGCCCGAAGGCCGACGGCGCCTGGAACCTGCACCAGGCAACGCGGGACATGGACCTGGACGCCTTCGTCCTGTACTCCTCCGTCGTCGGCCTCCTCGGCTCCCCCGGACAGGCCAACTACGCCGCCGCCAACGCCTTCCTCGACGCACTCGCCCACCATCGCCACACCACCGGCCTGCCCGCCACCTCACTCGCCTGGGGCCTGTGGGAAACTGGCATGGCCGACACCCTCGACGACCACGACCGCGCCCGCATGAACCGCGGCGGACTCGCCCCCATGCCGACGGACCAGGCGCTCGCGCTCTTCGACGCGGCGCTCGGGGCCGAGCGGGCGGTGCTCGTGCCCGCCGGTCTCGACGTCGCCGGGGCCCGCGCTCGCCGGTCGTCGATCCGTCTTTCCCCGCTGCTCGCGGACCTGGTCCCCGCGCAGGCGCCGCCCGCCGCCCGGGAGAGCGAGGCGGCCCACGGCGACTCCTCCCTGAGCGGCCGGCTCAGGGGCCTGCCCGAGGCCGAGCAGCGTGAGCTCCTCCTCGACGTCCTCAGCAGGCACGCCGCCCTCGTCCTCGGCCATGATTCACCGCCCGTCATCGATCCCTCGCACCCGTTCAAGGACCTGGGATTCGACTCGCTGGCCGGCATGGAGCTGCTCCTCGCGCTGAGCGAGACGTTGAGCCTGCACCTGCCGTCCACCATGCTGTTCGACCACCCCACGCCCGCCGCCCTGATCACCTACCTCAGGGACGAACTCGTCGACGACGAGGACGTGCTCGCGGCCGATGCCGTCGACACCGTCGACGCGCCGGAGACCGCCCGTGCCGCCGGGACCACCGCCGCCGCTCCCTTCGCCGCTCCTCCGACCGCTCCCGTGGCCGCTCCTCTGGACGACGAGCCGATCGCGATCGTGGGCATGGGCTGCCGCTTCCCCGGTGGCGCGAGCACGCCGGAGGAGCTGTGGCGCCTGGTGACGGAGGGGCGTGACGCGGTCGGGGCGTTCCCGGACAACCGCGGCTGGGACCTCGCCGAGCTGTTCGACCCGGACCCCGAGGTGCGCGGGAAGACCTATGCGCGTGAGGGCGGGTTCCTGTACGACGCCGACCGGTTCGACGCCGAGTTCTTCGGCATCAGCCCCCGCGAGGCCCTCGCCCTCGACCCCCAGCAGCGCCTCCTCCTGGAGACCGCCTGGGAGGCCTTCGAGTACGCGGGCATCCGCCCCGAGACCTTGCACGGCACCACGGCCGGTGTCTTCGCCGGTGTGGTCACGCAGGAGTACGGCTCCCTGGTCCACCAGGGCAGCGAGCCCGTCGACGGCTTCCTCCTGACGGGTACGACGGCGAGTGTCGCCTCGGGGCGGCTCGCCTACACCTTCGGCTTCGAGGGCCCGGCGGTCACGGTCGACACGGCCTGCTCGTCGTCGCTGGTCGCCCTTCATCTGGCGTGCCAGTCCCTGCGCAACGGCGAGTCCTCCATGGCCCTCGCGGGCGGCGCCACCGTCATGGCCAACGCCGGAATGTTCCTGGAGTTCAGCCGCCAGCGGGGCCTTGCGCCCAACGGCCGCTGCAAGTCCTTCGCGGCCGGTGCCGACGGCACGATCTGGGCCGAGGGCGCGGGCATGGTGCTCCTGGAACGGCTCTCCGACGCCCAGGCCAACGGCCACACCGTCCTGGCCGTCATCCGCGGTTCGGCCGTCAATCAGGACGGCGCCTCCAACGGCCTCACCGCGCCCAACGGCCCGTCCCAGCAGCGCGTCATCAATGCGGCACTCGCCGGCGCCGGGCTCTCGCCCGACCAGGTCGACGCCGTCGAGGGGCACGGCACCGGCACGACGCTGGGCGACCCCATCGAGGCGCAGGCGCTCCTGGCCACGTACGGCAAGGACAGGGACGAGCCGTTGTGGCTGGGCTCGTTCAAGTCCAACATCGGTCACGCCCAGGCCGCGGCGGGCATCGGTGGCGTCATCAAGATGATCCAGGCCCTGCGCCACGGCGCACTGCCCCGGACCCTGCACGTCGACGAGCCGAGCCCGCACATCGACTGGACGGCAGGGAAGGTCCAGCTTCTGACCGAGGCCCGGCCCTGGCCCGAGACCGACCACCCCCGCCGTGCCGCCGTCTCCTCCTTCGGCATCAGCGGCACCAACGCCCACCTCATCCTCGAACAGGCCCCGCCCGCCCCCGT
>NZ_JBHYJH010000037.1:0-63549 GCF_042740445.1 Streptomyces sp. NPDC059003
CCCCTGAGCAGGGGGCGGGGCCTCCGCCGTGTGCGTGCTGCGCGGCCGGGCGTGGACCTCAGCGCGTCGCCGGCACGAACGGTGCCAGCTCCGCCGCCAGTTCCTCGTGCACCCGCGCCTTGAGCAGCGTGCCCTCGGCGGTGTGCTCCTCGGAGAGCACCTCGCCGTCGGCGTGGGTGCGGGCCACGAGCTTGCCGTGCGTGTACGGCACGAGGGCCTCGATCTCGACCTCGGGCCGCGGCAGCTCGGCGTCGATGAGCGCGAGGAGCTCCTCGATGCCCGCACCCGTACGGGCGGACACCGCGATCGCGTGCTTCTGCGTGCGCAGCAGCCGCTGGACGACCAGCGGGTCGGCCGCGTCCGCCTTGTTGATCACCACGATCTCCGGCACGTCCGTGGCGCCCACGTCACGGATCACCTCGCGCACGGCGGCGAGCTGCTCCTCGGGCGAGGGGTGCGCGCCGTCCACCACGTGCAGGATCAGGTCGGACTCGCCGACCTCCTCCATCGTGGAGCGGAACGCCTCGACGAGGTGGTGCGGCAGGTGCCGTACGAAACCGACCGTGTCGGCGAGCGTGTACAGCCGTCCGCTCGGGGTCTCGGCCCGGCGCACGGTCGGGTCGAGGGTCGCGAACAGCGCGTTCTCGACCAGGACGCCCGCGCCCGTGAGGCGGTTGAGCAGCGAGGACTTGCCCGCGTTCGTGTACCCCGCGATGGCGACCGACGGGACCTTGTTGCGCTTGCGCTCCTGGCGCTTGATCTCGCGGCCGGTCTTCATCTCCGCGATCTCCCGGCGCATCTTCGCCATCTTCTCGCGGATCCGCCGCCGGTCCGTCTCGATCTTGGTCTCACCGGGGCCACGGGTGGCGAGCCCGCCGCCCTTGCCGCCGCCCATCTGCCGGGACAGCGACTGACCCCAGCCGCGCAGCCTCGGCAGCATGTACTGCATCTGCGCGAGGGCGACCTGCGCCTTGCCCTCTCGGGACTTGGCGTGCTGGGCGAAGATGTCGAGGATCAGGGCGGTCCTGTCGATCACCTTGACCTTGACGACGTCTTCGAGGTGGATCAGCTGTCCGGGGCTGAGCTCACCGTCGCACACGACCGTGTCGGCGCCCGTCTCGAGCACGATGTCGCGCAGCTCCAGGGCCTTGCCGGATCCGATGTACGTCGCCGGGTCCGGCTTGTCGCGGCGCTGGACGACGCCGTCGAGCACAAGCGCGCCCGCGGTCTCCGCGAGGGCGGCCAGCTCGGCGAGGGAGTTCTCCGCGTCCTGAACCGTTCCGGAGGTCCAGACACCGACGAGGACCACGCGCTCCAGGCGGAGCTGTCGGTACTCGACTTCGGTGACGTCCTCGAGCTCGGTGGAGAGGCCCGCGACGCGGCGCAGGGCCGCGCGCTCGGCACGGTCGAGCTGGTCGCCGTCCCGCGCTCCGTCGATCTCGTGGCTCCAGGCGACGTCCTCTTCCATCAGGGCATCGGCCCGAAGACCTTCGGGGTGGTTCTGCGCGAAGCTCTGTGCGTCCTGGGAAAAGGAAGAAGAGGAGGTCATTGGGTCCTTTACGTCGATGGGAATCCGATACGGGAGCACGTCACGGACGTCTGCCGCCCCTGTCGCACCCGGTGCGCGACGCGGCGCCGCCGGTGCGCGACGGCGCCACCCGTCACCTTCGACAACGCGCACGACCGCCCCGGGATTCCCCGGACCGGCCGGGGTCGACCCTGAGATCTCCCCGAGGGGATCTCCCGGACGGGCCGCGCCGCCGACCTGACGATGGTTGCACGGGACGGCCCGTCTCGTCACCTGGGTTATTCGCCGCCCCGCGCCCCCGGCTGCCTCGCCCCCGGCGCGGCCGCCTTCCAGTCCGGGTGCCCCGGCATCGGCGGCGTCGTGCTGCCGTACAGCCAGGCGTCGAAGAAGCCGCTCAGGTCACGGCCTGAGACCTGCTCGGCGAGGCGCGTGAAGTCGGCGGTCGTCGCGGTCCCGTCGCGGTGGCGGAGCACCCAGGTCCGCTCAAGCCGGTCGAAGGCGCGCTGCCCGATCTCCTGGCGCAGCGCGTAGAGCACCAGCGCGCTGCCGTCGTACACGATGGGCCTGAAGAGGCTGATCTTCTCGCCCGGCGCGGGTGCCTTGGGTGCGGCGGGCGGCCCCCCGGCCGCACGCCAGCGGTCCGAGTGCTGGTAGGCGTTCCGCATGCGTGCCTTGAGGGTCTTGCCCGCCTTCTCCTGCGCGTAGAGGGCCTCGTACCACGTGGCGTGCCCTTCGTTCAGCCACAGGTCCGACCAGGTGCGCGGGCTCACGCTGTCACCGAACCACTGGTGCGCCAGTTCGTGCACCATGATGGCGTCGACGTACCACTCCGGGAACTCCGGCCTGGTGAACAGCTCCTTCTCGAAGAGCGAGAGCGTCTGCGTCTCCAGCTCGAACCCGGTGCGCGCGTCGGCGATGAGCACCCCGTAGGTCTCGAAGGGGTAGCGGCCGACCTTGCTCTCCATCCACTCCAGCTGCCCCGGCGTCTTGGCGAGCCAGCGCTCCAGCTTCGTGCGGTCCTTGGTCGGGACGACGTCGCGCACGGGGAGGCCGTGCGGGCCGGTGCGGTGCAGCACGGTGGAGCGGCCGATGGACACCTGGGCCAGTTCGGTCGCCATGGGGTGGTGCGTGCGGTACTCCCACGTGGTGACGGCACCGGCCCGGGTCCTGGCCACGGGGAGGCCGTTGGCCACGGCGGTGAGCTTCTTGGGCACGGTGACGCGGAACGTGAACCGCGCCTTGTCCGCGGGGTGGTCGTTGCACGGGAACACGCGGTGCGCGGCGTCGGCCTGGTTGGCCATGGCGAGCCCGTCGTCGGTGCGGAGCCAGCCGCCCTCCTCCGTGCCCGCCACCGGGTCACTGGTGTGCCGGACGGTGATCCGCAGGTGCTGTCCGCGCTCCACGCGCGCGTGCGGCGTGATGACCAGGTCCTCGCCCGCGGTGGCGAAGGACGCGGGCGCGCCGTTGACGTCGACGGAGCGGACGGTGCCGTGCGCGAAGTCCAGGTTGACGCGCTCCAGGGAGTCCGTCGCCCGGGCGTCGATCTTCGTGACGGCGTCGAGCGGCTTGCTGTTGTTGCCGCGGTAGGTGAAGGCGATGTCGTACGCCAGCACGTCGTACCCGGGGTTGCCCAGGTGCGGGAAGAGCCGGTCACCGATGCCGAGCGGGGTGGCCGGCTGCGGGGCGCCGGCGGCGAGCAGGGCGGCGGAGGTGACGGTGGCGAGCAGGGCGACCGCCACGCGGACGGCCTTCGGGCGCGGCGCCTGGGCGCGGGGGGCGGCGTTCGGGCGCGACGCACGGGTGCGAGGGGTGAGCAGCATGAACTACCGCTATCAGCGCGTGCCTTCCGCACAGTGACGGGACGCGCGGGTCCACCCGAACGAGCTGCGTACGGACGAGAGAACGGAGGAGGAATCCGCCCTCTACGTAGGGCCCAGTCTTCACCGCCGCCCTACGGTGACGGCTCCCTACGGTGTCGCCGCCGCCCGGTGCTGGGCGCGGCTCACGTCATACACCCCTGCCACGTTGCGCATCGCACGCATGAGGCCGGGGAGGTGTGCGGCGTCGGGCAGTTGGAGCGTGTAGGTGTGACGGACGCGCTGCTCGCTCGGGGGTTCCACGGTCGCCGAGATGATCGCCGCGCCTTCCATGGCGATGGCTTCGGTGAGGTCGGCCAGCAGATGCGGTCTGCCGAACGACTCGGCGATCAGTGTGACCCGGCACTCCGCGCTGTCCCCCCAGCGCACGCCGACCTCCGGGCGCCCCACGTCCTTCATGCGCGCCACGGCGGGGCAGCCGACCCGGTGCACGGTGACGACGCCACCGCGCACGGCGAAGCCGGTGACCTCGTCGGGCGGGACGGGCGTACAGCAGCCCGCGAGCCGCACGGAGGCCCCTTCGCGGTCCACTACGGCGTTCGCGGCCGCCGGTCGCAGGGCCGCGGACACCTGGGGCCGGGGTGCGGCCGCGGGCACCGTCGCCGGGGCGGGCCCCGCCCCCGCCGCCGGTCCGGGGGTGGACACCGGGTGGGACGCGAGCCAGCGCCGGATGGCGATCCGCGCGGCGGGCGTACGGGCGTGGTCGAGCCACTCGCGTGAGGGCCCGGAGGCGGGGTCCTGGCCCATCAGCAGCTGCACGGTGTCGCCGTCCCGCAGGACCGTGCTGAGCGTCGCCAGGCGGCCGTTGACGCGCGCCCCGATGCAGGCGTGGGCATCCTCGCCGTACTGGGCGTAGGCGGCGTCGACGCAGCTGGCGCCCGCGGGCAGGCCGAGGACGCCGCCGTCGGGGCGGAAGACGGCGATCTCCCGGTCCTGGGCGAGGTCCTCGCGGAGCGTGGACCAGAAGGTGTCGGGGTCCGGCGCGGCCTGCTGCCACTCGAGGAGGCGGGAGAGCCAGCCGGGACGGGTGGGGTCGGCGCGCTCGCCGTCGGCAGGCTGCTCCTGCGCCGGCTGCTCCTCCATGGGCGAGTGCTCGTCCGTGGGCGGCGTGTAGGGGTTGCGCAGGGCGACGACGCCCGCCTCGGCGACCCGGTGCATCTTGTGGGTGCGGATGAGGACTTCGGCGACCTCGCCGTCGCCGCGGGCCACGGCCGTGTGCAGCGACTGGTAGAGGTTGAACTTCGGTACGGCGATGAAGTCCTTGAACTCCGAGACGACCGGTGTGAAGCACGTGTGCAGTTCGCCGAGCACCCCGTAGCAGTCGGCGTCGTCGGTGACGAGCACCAGGAGGCGCCCGAAGTCGGACGGGCGCAGCGAGCCGCGTTTGCGGTGCACCCGGTGCACGGAGAGGAAGTGCCGGGGCCGGATGAGGACTTCGGCCGCGATGCCCGCCTCACGCAGCACGCCGCGCACCTCTTCGGCGATGTCCGTGAGCGGTTCGGAGCCGCTCGCGTCCTTCGCCGCGATCAGCGCCTTGACCTCGGCGTACTCCTCGGGGTGGAGGATGGCGAAGACGAGGTCCTCGAGCTCGGTCTTCAGCGCCTGCACGCCGAGCCGCTCGGCCAGCGGAATGAGCACGTCACGGGTGACCTTGGCGATCCGGGCCTGCTTCTCGGGGCGCATGACGCCGAGCGTGCGCATGTTGTGCAGCCGGTCGGCGAGTTTGATCGACATGACGCGTACGTCGTTGCCGGTGGCCACCAGCATCTTGCGGAAGGTCTCCGGCTCGGCCGCGGCTCCGTAGTCGACCTTTTCCAGCTTGGTGACGCCGTCGACCAGGTAGCAGACGTCGTCGCCGAACTCCGCGCGGACCTGTTCGAGCGTCACGTCGGTGTCCTCGACCGTGTCGTGGAGCAGCGACGCGGTCAACGTGGTGGTCTCCGCGCCCAGTTGGGCCAGGATCAGCGTGACGGCGAGCGGGTGGGTGATGTAGGGCTCGCCGCTCTTGCGCATCTGGCCGCGGTGCGAGGACTCCGCGAGGACGTAGGCGCGGCGCAGGGGTTCGAGGTCGGCGTCCGGGTGGTGGCTGCGGTGGGCCTCGGCGACGTGGCCGATGGCGTCCGGGATGCGGCCTCGCGCGGCGGGGCCGAGGAGGGCGGCGCGACCCAGTCTGCGCAGGTCGAGCCGGGGGCGGGCGCGCTTCTTCGAGCCCGGGGGCGTCGCGGGGCCGGGCGTCGCGGGATTCGTCGCCTCCGCACTCATGGGCACCTCCGGCAGCTCCGACCGGCGGTGGGCGGACGGCAGCCTGCTCCGTCCGGGCCGGTGCTTGATGCTACCGAGCCCATCACGCGGCGCTGACCCGCTCTCGCCGAGCGTGAAACGGATCACCCATTCGAGCGACAGTTCTGTGGAGCGCTGTTTCGACTGATGATTCGACTGATGCGAGCGCCGATTCGACTCTTCGGGGCTCTTTCATGACCGGATGGACTCCCGTCGGGGCGCTCCCGGCTCCCCCACCTGGAGGGCGGGCGGGTGGCGCAGACGTACCGCACGGCAAGGGCTTACTGCAGCGCAGTGGCGTACTGCCCCGTAGGGATGTAGGGCTCTGCGCGGGAGGCGTAACGGGGGCGCGCATCTCCACGGACCGGGGGTCAGCCCGCCACCGACGCCAGCCACTCCCCGTCGATCTCGCCCTCGGCGACGATCACGGCGGGGCCCGTCATCTCGATCTCGCCGTCCGGCCGCTCGGTGATCGTCAGGCGGCCGCCGGGCACGTCGACGGTGTACGTGACCGGGGCGCCGGTCACGGTCGGGTCCAGGCCGTCCCTGCGGGCCGTCGCGACGGCCACGGCGCACGCGCCCGTGCCGCACGAGCGGGTCTCGCCCACGCCGCGCTCGTGCACGCGCAGGGCGACGTGGCGGGGGCCGCGGTCGACGACGAACTCCACGTTCACCCCGTCCGGGTACGCGGCGGCCGGGCTGAACGGCGGCGGCTCGTACAGGGTGCCCGCGTGGGCCAGGTCGTCCACGAAGGCGACGGCGTGCGGGTTGCCCATGTTCACGTTGCGGGCGGGCCACTGGCGGTCGGCCACGGAGACCGTGACGTCGCCTTCGGGGAGCACCGCCCTGCCCATGCCGACGGTGATGTCGCCGTCCTCGGCACCGCCGGGCGCGGCGGGCTTGGCGATGTGCACGCGCTTGACGCCGCCGCGGGTGGCCACGGCCAGGTCGCCTTCGCCGACGAGTCCGGCGCGCTGCAGGTAGCGGGCGAACACGCGCACGCCGTTGCCGCACATCTCGACGATCGAGCCGTCGCCGTTGCGGTAGTCCATGAACCACTCGGCCTCGGCGGCCAGGTGCCGCGCCTCCGGGTGGGCGGCCGAGCGCACGACGTGCAGCAGACCGTCGCCGCCGATGCCCGCGCGGCGGTCGCACAGGGCGGCGACGGCTGCCGGGGACAGCTCGATGGCGTTGTCGGCGTCGGGGACGATCACGAAGTCGTTCTCGGTCCCGTGCCCCTTGAGGAAGGCGATCCGCGTGCTCATTCCTCGATCGTACGGGGTGGGTACGACACCCGGCCCTGCCGGTGCCCCACAGCCCCGGACCACCGGCTTCCGCTCAGCGCCGGGCCACTTCGGCTCAGCTCGGACCGGCCGCTTCCGTTCAGCGGAGCCGGGCCACCCGCCACACCGCGAGGACCGTGGCGACCGCCACGACCAGGGTGTACGCGGACACGACCCGCCAGTCCGGGCGCCGCCCCGAGCCCCGCTCCGGAAGGCCGGGCCAGGTGTAGCCGACGCGGCGGGCGGCCATCATGCCCCAGCCCGCGGCGCAGGAGCTGATGAGCAGGCCGAGCATGGCGACGACGGCACCGCCGTCGCCGAACTCGAAGGCCAGCGGGAAGGCGAACATCAGGGAGCCGATGGCGGCGAGGATCACGATGGGCGCGAGCTGCCAGATGCGCAGCCTGCGCTGGGGCCGCAGCTCGACCTCGACCTCGGGCTCGGCCGCCAGCTCCGCTTCGGTGGGACCGTCGTCGGTCACGCCGCTCGCGGTCGCCTCCGGGCTGCCCGGGCCGTCCGCGCTGAGCCGTGCTCCGTCCCGAGCGGTGTGCCGCTCGCCGTCATGTGCGGTGTCTCGAGGGCCGGCCTCCATCGCCACGCGCCCTCCCACTTCGGACTCCACTGGTCGATCGATGGTCGATGATGGCACGGCGTCAGGTGCCACGATGACCGGCGGAGCGTCCCGATGCCATCACGTGATCAGGCTGTGACCGCTCGTTCGACCAACGCCAGTGCGCGCCCGGGGAGTTCCCGCCGGTCGGCGACCGCGCCACTGAGCCAGTGCACCCGCGGATCCCGGCGAAACCAGGAGTCCTGGCGGCGCGCGAAGCGCTTGGTGGCCCGCACGGTCTCGGTGCGCGCCTCGTCCTCGCTGCACTCCCCGGCGAGCGCCGCGAGCACCTGCTGGTAGCCGAGCGCGCGCGATGCCGTGCGCCCCTCGCGCAACCCCTGCGCCTCCAGGGTGCGCACCTCGTCGACGAGGCCCGCCTCCCACATGCGGTCCACGCGCGTGGCGATGCGCTCGTCCAGCTCCGGCCGGGCCACGTCGACGCCGATCTGCACGGTGTCGTACACGGACTCGTGCCCGGGAAGGTTGGCGGTGAAGGGCTTACCGGTGATCTCGATGACCTCGAGGGCGCGCACGATCCGGCGGCCGTTGCTCGGCAGGATCGCCTCGGCCGCGCCCGGGTCGGCGGCGGCGAGCCGGGCGTGCAGCACTGCGGGGCCGTGCAGCGCGAGCTCCTCCTCCAGGCGGGCGCGTACGGCGGGGTCGGTGCCCGGGAACTCGAGGTGGTCGACCGCCCCCCTGACGTACAGCCCGGAGCCGCCGACCAGGATCGGCCAGCGCCCCTCGGCGAGCAGCCGGTCGATCTCCGTACGGGCGAGCTTCTGGTACTCGGCGACGCTCGCCGCCTCCGTGACGTCCCAGATGTCGAGGAGGTGGTGCGGGACGCCTGCGCGCTCGGCGGGCGTCAGCTTGGCGGTTCCGATGTCCATCCCTCGATACAGCTGCATGGAGTCGGCGTTGACGACTTCGCCGCCGAGGCGCTGCGCAAGGAAGACACCCAGATCGGACTTTCCGGCGGCGGTCGGTCCGACGACGGCGATGACCCGCGGGGCGGGGGCTGCACTACTCACCGCCCCAGTCTCGCAAATGGCGCGGCGACTGCCCGAACGAGCTACGTGACGGGGCGGCTCCGGGGTCGTTGCCTGTTGCGAGGTTCCGACCGCCGGTTTCGAGGACCGGTGACCCGGGCGACGCAATCGGACGCACCGGGCGGCGCGGGATTTCGCCCACACGAGTAACGTATGGAGTAGGTATGGGTGTTTTTTCACGGTTCCGCCGGAAGTCCAAGGACACGGAAGAGGCGTCGAGCACCGAGGCGGCGGCAGCCACCCTCACGGCGGAGCCGGAGGGGGCCGAGGACTCCTCCGAGACCGAGGCCGCCGCCAAGGACGAGGCCGACGCCGAGGCCACGGGTGACACCGAGGACGAGAAGGCGGAGACCGCCGAGGCGGCTGCCAAGGAGAGCGTGGACATCCCCAAGCAGCAGTCCGCTCAGGAGGCGGCCGACAACGAGGCCGGTGAGGGCGCCCGCAAGTGACTCCCCAGTGAGGGGCAGTGAGGGAAGGTGAACCGATGGGCTTCCTGGAGCAGCTGAAGGCCAAGCTCGCCCCCGCCAAGGACAAGGTCTCGGGCCTCGCGCAGCAGCACGGGGACAAGATCGACCAAGGCCTGGAGAAGGCCGCGAACGTGGTCGACAGCAAGACCAAGGGCAAGTACAGCGACAAGATCCAGACGGGGACGGACAAGGCGAAGGACGCCCTGGGTCGCCTCGCCGGGACGGACGGCGGCAAGGACACGGGCGGCGACACCACTCCCCCGTCGTCGCCGACACCGCCGTCGGCGTCCTGAACGGCATCCCGCACGACACCGCACAACACCGGCGGACGGCCGTGAAGCACCTCTGGCTTCACGGCCGTCGGCGTGCGTGGAGACACCTGCCTCCCTCGCCCGCACGCCGTGCGGGAACCGCACCAGGGGGACTGCCGCGAGGCGCTCCCCCTGGGATCGCGCCCAGGGGTTCCGGGACCACACCCAGGGACTCCGGGATCGCGCCAGGGCCCCCGGGATCGTTCCTAGGCCCCCAGGTGCACCCCTAGGACCAGGCGGCCACCAGATAGCCCACTCCGTAGGGCGCGTCGTCGAAGAGGAGCTGTCCGCTCAGGCCCGCGCCGTCGGCCGCGCCCGCGAGCACCTGCCAGGGCGCGCGGCCCGCCGCCTTCAGCTCGTACGCGAGGTCCGCGTCCAGCGCCTTCAGTGCCGCCACGTCCGCCGCGGCCAGCGCACGCGCCACCTCCGCGTCGAAACCGGCCGCCCGCTCGTCGAGATAGCCCGGCGCCTTCAGCGTGCGGCACGCGCTGGCGTCGCCGAGGACCAGCAGCGCCACCCGGTCGGCCCGCGCGGCGATCTCTCCCCCGACCTGGATGCACCGCTCGGCCGCGAGGGGCTCCCCCACACCGAGGCCTTCGACGGGGGCGGCCGACCACTCCGTGCGCCCGAGCAGCCACCCCGCGACGGCCAGGGACGCCGGAAGCTCACGCTCCGGTGCCGCTCCGTCCCGGTCGGGCGGCACGGCGCCCAGGCGGACGTCGAGATCCACGCCGAAGCCGCGGAACGTCCCGCGCGCGCCCTGCGGATGCGGCCCGCGGCCGCTCTGGTCGGCGGGGCCGACGACGACGAGCCGGTCGGGCCGGGAGGCCGCGAGCACGCCGATCGCGTCCGTGCACGCCGCGCGTGCGGCGTCCAGCTCCGGTGCCGCACCCGCGGCGACCTCGGGCACGAGCAGGGGCGGACAGGGGCAGACGGCTGCGGCGACAAGCATGATCCGCAGCGTAACGCGCCCCGCTGACAGCGCGTCGCACGGTCAGCGGGGCGTAGGCCTCACAGGCGAGGGCGCAAGCCTCGTGGGCGAGGATGGAGGCCTCACAGGCGGCTCAGCGGGCGCCACAGGGCACGAGGAACGCGTCCGTACGGCACCCGCGAGGGCGGTGGCTCAGTCGAGGCTGCACCCGCCGCCCGACGCCACCGGGAGGGGCTCGGGCACGCCCACCGTGGGCAGGCCGAGCAGGACCCCGGCCGGCTTCGCGGTCTCGGCGGCGTTGCGCTTCTCCCAGGCGTCGCCCGCGCGCGTGCGCCGGACGTCGAGCACCGCGCCTTCGGCGAGCAGGTGGTGCGGCGCCGCGTACGTGACCTCGACCGTCACCACGTCACCGGGGCGGACCTCGGTGTCCGGCTTGGTGAAGTGCACCAGGCGGTTGTCGGGGGCGCGGCCGGAGAGGCGGTGCGTGGCGCCGTCCTTGCGGCCCTCGCCCTCGGCGACCATCAGCTCCAGGGTGCGGCCGACCTGCTTCTTGTTCTCCTCCCAGGAGATCTCCTCCTGGAGGGCCACCAGGCGCTCGTAGCGCGCCTGCACGACCTCCTTGGGGATCTGGCCGTCCATCTCGGCCGCGGGCGTGCCGGGCCGCTTGGAGTACTGGAAGGTGAAGGCCTGCGCGAAGCGGGCCTCGCGGACCACGTGCAGGGTCTGCTCGAAGTCCTCCTCGGTCTCCCCGGGGAAGCCCACGATGATGTCGGTGGTGATGGCCGCGTGCGGGATGGCGGCGCGGACCTTCTCGATGATCCCCAGGTAGCGCTCCTGGCGGTAGGAGCGGCGCATCGCCTTGAGGACGGGGTCGGAGCCGGACTGCAGCGGCATGTGCAGCTGCGGCATCACGTTCGGCGTCTCAGCCATCGCGGCGATCACGTCGTCCGTGAAGTCGCGCGGGTGCGGCGAGGTGAAGCGGACGCGCTCCAGGCCTTCGATCCGCCCGCAGGCGCGCAGGAGCTTGCTGAAGGCCTCCCGGTCGCCGATGTCGGATCCGTACGCGTTGACGTTCTGCCCGAGGAGGGTGATCTCGGAGACGCCCTCGGAGACGAGCGCCTCGATCTCGGCCAGGATGTCGCCCGTCCTGCGGTCCTTCTCCTTGCCGCGCAGGGCGGGGACGATGCAGAAGGTGCAGGTGTTGTTGCAGCCGACGGAGATCGACACCCACGCCGCGTACGCGCTCTCACGGCGCGTGGGCAGCGTCGAGGGGAAGGCCTCCAGGGACTCGGCGATCTCGATCTGCGCCTCCTCCTGGACGCGGGCGCGCTCCAGGAGGACGGGCAGCTTGCCGATGTTGTGCGTGCCGAAGACGACGTCGACCCAGGGCGCCTTCTTGACGATGGTGTCGCGGTCCTTCTGCGCCAGGCAGCCGCCGACGGCGATCTGCATGCCCGGGCGGGACGCCTTCCTCGGCGCGAGGCGGCCGAGGTTGCCGTACAGGCGGTTGTCGGCGTTCTCACGCACCGCGCAGGTGTTGAAGACGACCACGTCCGCGTCGCCGTCGGAGCCCTCGGGCGCGCGCACGTAACCGGCACCCTCCAGGAGGCCGGAAAGCCGCTCGGAGTCGTGGACGTTCATCTGGCACCCGTAGGTGCGCACCTCATAGGTCTTCAATCCGTCCACTGCTCCACCAGCCACGTCGTCACCACTCACCCGTCCAGGGTAAGGGCTTGGATCAGTACGCCGTACGGACCGCTTGCCGGACCGCCTGTCGGACCGCCTGTCGAACCGTCTGCCGGACCGCCTCCAGGGCCGCTTTCCGGACGCCGCTCCGAGGGCGGTCCGCGCTGTCCTGCCACTTCGCCCGCAACGATCTCGGGGTTGCGAGAGCATGGGCGGGCGCAGTCCCCGCAACTTGCCCGGCTAGATTGCCCGTTGGCAGTTCACCGGCACCACCCGTCGGCCCCGTCCGGCGCACCAGGAGGCGATCACGTGGCCGAGAGCCCCTCCCCGCAGGAATCCCAGGACCCGTCCCCCCAGGAGGCGGCCGACACCGTGCGGAGCAGGATCAACACCGCGCAGCCGCACACGGCCCGGATCTGGAACTACTGGCTCGGCGGCAAGGACAACTACGACGTCGACCGCGAGACGGGCGACCGCATCCGGGAGCTGCACCCGGGAATCGGTGACTACGCGCGCGCGGACCGCCTGTTCCTCGGCCGTGCCGTGCGTCACCTGGTGGCCGACCAGGGGGTGCGGCAGTTCCTCGACATCGGCACCGGCCTGCCCACCGCGGACAACACCCATGAGGTGGCCCAGCGGATCGCTCCGGAGTCACGCATCGTCTACGTGGACAACGATCCGCTGGTCCTCACCCACGCGCGTGCCCTGCTGACGAGCTCGCCCGAGGGGCGCACCGACTACCTGGACGCCGACATGCGGGACGTAGACAGCGTCCTGAAGCACGCGGCACGGACCCTGGACCTGAGCCGCCCCGTCGCCCTGATGCTCCTGGGCGTCGTGATCTTCGTGGAGGACGACGCGGAGGCCTACGGTCTCGTACGCCGCCTCATGGATGCCCTGCCCTCCGGAAGCTACCTGGCCCTCTCGCACACCATCACCAGCCCGGCGATGCCGGACGTCGACGCGGCGGTGGCCTTCTGGAACGAGCACGGCACCCCGAAGCTCACCCAGCGCACCCCGGACCAGGTGGCCCGCTTCTTCGACGGCCTCGACCTTCTCGAGCCCGGTGTGGTGTCCTGCTCGCGCTGGCGCCCCGAGCCGGACGACGGCGACCTGCCGGACGAGGTGGCCATGTACTCCGGGGTGGCGCGCAAGGCCTGAGCGCCGGCCGCCGCCCGGCGCTCGGGGCAGCGACGCTCAGGGCAGCCGCGCTCAGGGCAGCGGCACCCAGACCGTGCGCCCCTGGGAGTCCCGTTCGGCCCGTCCGAACGCCACGTTCGCGAAGTGGATGCCGAAGCCGAGGGTGCCGGGCTCCGTCAGTGCGTCGACGAGACGCCGGCGGTGCTCGGCCGCCAGGACCGGGTCGTGGTCGACGGCCGCCGACCACTCCGGGTGGGCGATCTGGACCGGCGTGTGCAGCGCGTCGCCGAACGCGAGCAGCCGCCGGCCGCCCGACATGATCTCGAAGGTCAGGTGCCCCGCCGTGTGGCCGGGCGTCATGAGGGCGCGGACGCCCGGAAAGACCTCCTCCCCGTCGGCGACGGTGCGCACCTTGGGGGCGAGGATGTTCAGGACCTCCTCCGTGGCGCCGTGCCCGGCGGCCAAGTGGCGCTGCTCCCACTCCGGCTCGGCGATCAGATAGGGGGCCCGCGTGAAGGCGGGCTCGTCGGTGCCCGGTGCGGGGTGCCAGGCCCAGCCGATGTGGTCGCCGTGCAGGTGCGTGAATGCGACCGCCTCGATGGTGTCCGGGCGGCGGCCCAGCCGACGGAGGCTGTCGAGGAGCGCGCCGCTCCGGCCTGCGCCGATCCTGGGGTTCTCCGGGTCGTCGGGGGCGGACAGCGGACCGAAGCCCGCGTCGATCAGGAGGGTTCGCTCGCCGTGCTCGACGAGCAGCCCGCCGACGCTCGCCACGAGGTGCCCCCGCTCGTCGAGGTGGTCCTCGTACGGCTCCCAGTCGGCGTCGGTCGTCCCGGGCAGCCAGCCGCGCGGCTTGAGGCCTATGACGCCGTCCACTACGTAGCTGAGCCGCAGGTCCCCGAGGCGGATGGTGCGGGCGCGGGCGGGCGTGCGGAGCCTGGCGGCGCTCTCGGACGTGGGCGCGGCGCTCTCGGACGTGGGCACGGCGCTCTTGGACGTGGGCACGGGTCCTGACGTCGACATGGGTCCTCCTGGGCAGACGGTTCACCTGTGGGCACGGCCGTCGCCCGGCCACCCCCAAGAGAACGTTAGAGCTAGAATCATTCGAGTTGCAACCATTCAAGTTGGATCCACTGAGTAAGCTGGGCCTCATGGCGAAGATGCGCGGGAACGACGACGCGACCGACCACGCCCAGGAGGGCCCCGTAGCGGCCGAATGGCGGCTGTGCGGCCTGGTGAACGCCCTGGCCCGTCAGATCGAGTCGCACACGCGCACCCGCGCGACCACCCTCGGCCTGACCGCGCCGCAGGCGGTCGCGCTGCGGGAGCTGGCCGGACCGATGACCCTGCGGGAGCTGTCGGAGCGGATGAGCTGCGAGCCGTCCAACGCCACGTTCGTCTCCGACCGCCTGGAGGAGCAGGGCCTGGTCGAGCGCCGCCCGCACCCCAGCGACCGCCGCGCCAAACAGCTCGTCCTCACACCGAAGGGCGACGCACTGCGCGAGCGCCTGCTCGCCCTGCTCGCCGAGGAGTCGCCGCTGAGCCCCCTCTCCGAGCGGGAGCAGGACGACCTCCGCGAGCTCCTGGCGCGGGCGGTCATCCGCTAGGCGCGGCGTCCCGCCAGGAAAACCGGTTTCGCCCCGGCACCGCCGCGCTCAGGATGGCGCCCATGACGTCCACGAGCGAGTCCCCCCGCCCCACGAAGATGCACGCCGACGAGCCGGACATCGACGTGCCCCTCGTCCGCGGGCTCCTGGCCGCCCAGTTCCCGCAGTGGGCCGATCTGCCCCTTGAGCCGTTCCCCTCGGCGGGGACCGTCAACGCGGTGTTCCGGCTCGGCGACGACATGGCCGTACGGCTGCCGCGCAGGGCGTCGTCCGTCGAGGACGTGGCCAAGGAGAACCGCTGGCTGCCGTGGCTCGCGCCGCGCCTCCCTGTGCCCGTCCCCGCGGTGCTCGGGCAGGGCGCGCCCGCCGAGGGCTACGCGTGGCCCTGGTCCGTCCACCGCTGGCTCGACGGCGCGAACCCGGTCGAGGGCGCCGTCGCCGCACCGCGGCCGCTCGCCGAGGACCTGGCGGGGTTCGTCACGGCGATGCGCGGCCTCGACACCGCCGACGCGCCGCCCGCCTATCGCGGCGGCCCCATGGTGACGGAGGACGACGAGACGCGCGCGGCGCTCGACGCGCTGCGCGCCCTGCGGCACCCCCGCGCCACCGTGGACACCGAAGCGGCGGCCGCGGCCTGGGACGCGGCCCTGCGGGCACCCGTGTGGGACGGTCCGCCCGTGTGGGTCCACGCGGACCTCATGCCCGGCAACCTGCTGGTCCGTGACGGACGGCTCAGTGCGGTCATCGACTTCGGGACCGCCGGCGTGGGCGACCCCGCCTGCGACCTGATCGTCGCGTGGAACCTCCTGCCCGCCCCCGTACGCGACGACTTCCGCGCCGCGAGCGGGGCTGACGACGCCACCTGGGCGCGCGGGCGCGGCCGGGCCCTGTCCATGGCGCTCATCCAGCTGCCCTACTACGTGGACACGAACCCGGTGATGGCCGCCAACGCGCGGCATGTGATCCAGGAGGTCATCGCCGACCACGCGCGCGTGGGCTGACGCTCGCGGCCACGTCGGCGCCGCACTGGCCCTGGTCGCCGACCGCACGCACGCGCGCGTGCGCCGGCACCCTGCGCCGGTCGTCGCGGAGACCCCTGGTCAGCACGGTGAGGGCAATGGCAGGATCGCGCCCATGTTCACGGCCCTGCTCCCCATCAGTCGGCGCCGGGCCCTCCAGGGCTCGGCGGTCGGCCTGGTGGTGTTCGGCCTGCTCCTGTGGTGGCTGCTCCCGGCGGACGAGTCGTCGCCCAAGGGGCACATGAGGTTCAGTACGGGCGTGAAGGGCGCCGTCTACGAGACGTACGGCAAGCTCCTACGGAGCGCCGCCGACGAGGACATGCCGGATGTCGACATCGAGCTGGTCAACAGCCAGGGGTCGCAGCAGAACGTCGAGCGGGTGGCTACGGGGAAGGCCGATTTCACGATCGCGGCCGCCGACGCCGTGGAGAAGTACCGCATCGACGACAAGCCGGGAGCCTTCCGGCTGCGGGGCTGTGCGCGCCTGTACGACGACTACGTACAGCTCGTCGTCCGGCGCTCGTCCGACATCGCGTCCGCGCGGGACCTGCGCGCCAAACGCGTCGCCGTGGGGCAGCCGCGCTCGGGCGTACGGCTGATCGCGGACCGCGTCATCGCGGCCGCAGGGCTCGACCTGCACGAGGACGTGAAGGCGGTACCGGCCGGCATAGACACCGCGCCCGAGCTCCTCAAGCGCGGCGACATCGACGCGTTCTTCTGGTCGGGCGGCCTGCCCACCAGCTCCGTGCGCGAGCTGTCCGAGAGCTTCGACATCCGTCTCGTACCGCTCGGTGACCTGGTGGACGCCCTGCACCGGCAGGGGGGCGCGTCCCGCTACTACCGCGCCGCCGTCATGCCCGCCGACGCCTACCCCAAGGCCCAGCAGAACGCGTCCGTACCGACGTTGGCGGTGGCGAACCTCCTGGTGACCACCGACCGCGCCGATCCCGAGCTGACCGAGGGCCTCACCCGGACCGTGATCGACAGCCGGGACCACATCGGCGCGCGCGTGCACGCGGCCCAGCTGGTGGACCTGCGTACGGCGCTCTACACGGACCCGCTCGCGCTCCACGAGGGCGCGCGGCGCTACTACCGCTCGGTCAAGCCGTAGCCGCTCACGCGGCCGTACAGACCGCTTCCTGCCCCCTCGGCTCTCCGACCCCCGGGCCCCGACCCCCGGCCCCGCCCATCGGCCCGGCCCACCGCCCCGGCACGGGCTAACTCCTCGCGCCCCCGCGCCCCTCCGGCGCCTGCCGCGGCACGCCGACCGTCACCCGCAGGCCGTGCGGCTCGTGGCGCTCGTACGCGATGGAGCCGCCCCCCGCGGCAAGCAGCGCCCGGGAGATCGACAGGCCGAGGCCGGAGCCCTTGACGTTCTGGTGGCGGTTGCTGCGCCAGAACCGGTCGCCGATGCGGGCCAACTCCTCGTCCGTGAGGCCCGGGCCGCCGTCCGTGATCACGACCGTCGTCGTCGAGTCGGCCGAGCAGACCCGCACCCGCACGCCCTCTCCCTCCGGAGTGAACTTCAGGGCGTTGTCGATGACCGCGTCCAGGGCACTGGAGAGGGCGATCGGGTCGGCCCACCCCGTCGTCGCCGGGCACTGCCCCTCCAGGCGCACGCCCCGCTCGTCGGCCAGCGGGCGCCAGGACGCGACCCGCTCGGCCGTCAGCTCCCCGATGTCGGTGAGCTGGAGGTCCGCGCCCCCGTGCTCGGCGAGCGCCAGGTCGAGGAGGTCGTCGAGGACCTGGGCAAGGCGCTTGCCCTCCGTGCGCACGGAGGCGATCTCCTCGTTGCCCTCGGGCAGTTCGAGGGCGAGGAGCTCGATGCGGAGCAGCAGGGCGGACAGGGGGTTCCGCAGTTGGTGCGAGGCGTCGGCGACGAAGGCGCGCTGCTGCTCCAGGACGTCCTCGACGTGGTCGGCCATCTCGTTGAACGAGCGGGCCAGGCGCCTGAGTTCCGGCGGCCCGCCCGCGGGCGCGACACGGGAGGCGAGGCTTCCGGTGGCGATGTCGTGGGTGGTGGCGTCCAGGACGCGCACGGGGCGCAGGATCCATCCGGTCAGGCGCAGCGCGGCGCCGACGGCGAGGAGCATCGCCGCCGACTCGCCCGCGCCGATCAGCAGCCAGCCGTGCAGCGTCTTCGCGCGCATGCGCCCCGTGGGCGAGTCGGTGACGACGACGGCGACGACGTCGCCGTCCCGGATCACCGGGGACGCGACGACGATGCGCCCGTCCTCCTCCCAGGGCCACACCTGGGGCGGGTCGTGGCTGCCGCGGGAGCGCAGGGCCTCTTCGAAGGCGTCGCGCACCTCCTCGCCCTCCGCGGGCAGGAACCAGCCGCTGGGGGCGTGCGCCATGGGGAACCGGTCGCGGAAGAACACGCCCGCCCTGATGCCGTACACCTCGTGGTAGTAGTCCAGTTCCTTCTGGAGCGTCTCGCGGCGCTCGTCCTTGTCGAGCACGCGAGACCCGGACGGCCGCTTCGTGACGAACTGCGCGAGAGACGCGAACCGCGCGGTGTCGTCGATGCGGTCGACGACGACCTTCTGCTGCTGGGCGGACGCCACGCTCACGGCGAGCGGGAAGCCGAGCGCGAGCAGCACGCCGGCCATCAGGACGATGAGGAGCGGCAGGAGGCGGGCGCGCACCTGGGCCCGCTACGACGCCGGGGCGACGAGCCGGTAGCCGACTCCGCGCACGGTCTCGATCAGGGCGGGCATGTGCAGCTTCGCGCGCAGGGACGCCACGTGCACCTCCAGTGTGCGGCCCGTGCCCTCCCAACTGGTGCGCCACACCTCGCTGATGATCTGCTCCCTCCGGAAGACCACGCCCGGCCGCTGCGCGAGCAGGGAGAGCAAGTCGAACTCCTTGCGGGTCAGTTGCACCGGGACGCCGCCCACGCTGACCTGGCGGGTGGGCAGTTCGATGTGGACGCCGCCGAGCCGCAGCTCGGTCCCCGCGGGCGCCGCGGCGGCGTCGGCCGAGGGGCGCCGGATGACCGCGTGAATGCGCGCGATCAGCTCCCCGGTGTCGTAGGGCTTCACTACGTAGTCGTCGGCTCCGAGGTTGAGGCCGTGGATGCGGGAGCGTACGTCGGCGCGCGCCGTCACCATGATGACCGGCGTCGACGTGCGCTTGCGGATCTTCCCGCAGACCTCGTAGCCGTCCTGGTCGGGCAGGCCGAGGTCGAGGAGCACCACTCCGAAGGGCTCCGCACCACAGGGCAGGAGGGCCTGCAGCGCCTCCTCACCGCTCCGCGCGTGGGTGACGGCGAAGCCGTGCCGGGCCAGAACCGCGGACAGGGCGGCGGCCACGTGGTCGTCGTCCTCGACGAGCAGCAGTCTCATGCGGTCCCCCTCCAGCCCATTGGCCCCCCTGTGGTTCATCGGTCGTTCCGTGATCGTTCCGTTCCCGCTCGCACGGTGCTGCGCACCTGTTCCTGGGCACCCCGTACGCGCGCGTGCGCGCGGTTTCCAACGGTGTGCCGCGCGCGTGCGCGTACGCACCAAGGCATCCACGCCGATGGATAAGGACCGCGTCAAGGCCCTTCGGGTCACGGACACGTTCCGTTATGCACCCGGTACGCGCGCGGGGCGCCCTGTTCACACGGAGTGTCCGGTTGCGGCCGGATCGTTATGCTCAATTTCCCCTCAGATGTAATGACGCTGGTCGCACCGGGTTACTACTGTCCTCCCAACCCGAGGAGGATGGAGCAACAAGCCGTGACCGAAGTATCGGTGACCAAGGACGCGATACCCGCGGCGGACGACCTTGTCGTGCTGAAGAACGTCAACAAGCACTTCGGCGCACTGCACGTCCTCCAGGACATCGACCTGACCATCGCCCGCGGCGAGGTCGTCGTCGTGATCGGACCCTCCGGGTCCGGCAAGTCGACGCTGTGCCGCACGATCAACCGCCTCGAGACGATCGACTCCGGCGCGATCAGCATCGACGGCAAGCCGCTGCCCGCGGAGGGCAAGGAGCTCGCACGGCTCCGCGCAGACGTGGGCATGGTCTTCCAGTCCTTCAACCTTTTCGCGCACAAGACCGTGCTCGAGAACGTGATGCTGGGCCAGGTCAAGGTGCGCAGGACGGCCAAGGCGGAGGCGGAGGAGAAGGCCCGGGGCCTGCTCGACCGCGTGGGTGTCGGCTCGCAGGCCGACAAGTACCCGGCGCAGCTCTCCGGCGGCCAGCAGCAGCGCGTGGCGATCGCCCGGGCGCTCGCGATGGGCCCCAAGGTGATGCTCTTCGACGAGCCCACGTCGGCGCTCGACCCGGAGATGATCAACGAGGTCCTGGAAGTCATGCAGCAACTGGCGCGCGACGGCATGACCATGGTCGTCGTCACCCATGAGATGGGCTTCGCCCGCTCGGCGGCCAACCGCGTCGTGTTCATGGCGGACGGCCGGATCGTCGAAGAGGCCGTACCGGACCAGTTCTTCAGCAACCCGCGCAGCGACCGTGCCAAGGACTTCCTGTCGAAGATCCTGCACCACTGACGCGCCGCACGCGCTCCCGCGCGCGGGACGCCTCATCCGACGCATGACGCCCGGCAGCGTCTCCCCCAACCTCCGCCGAAACGAAGGATGTTCACCATGAAGGTTCGCAAGGTCACCGCGGCAGCCTCCGTCCTGCTCGCGCTCTCCCTCACGGCCACCGCTTGTGGCGGTGACGACAAGGACGACAAGGGCTCCGGCGGGGGCGGCAAGGTCACCATCGGGATCAAGTTCGACCAGCCCGGCCTCGGCCAGAAGACGCCGGACGGCAAGTACGAGGGCTTCGACGTCGATGTCGCCACCTACGTGGCGAAGAAGCTCGGCTACAAGGCGGACGACATCGAGTGGAAGGAAGCCAAGAGCGCCGACCGCGAGACGATGCTCCAGCGCGGTGACGTGGACTTCATCGCGGCGACCTACTCGATCACGCCGGAGCGCGAGGAGAAGGTCGACTTCGCGGGCCCGTACCTGCTCGCCCACCAGGACGTCCTGATCCGCTCCAACGACAGCTCGATCAAGTCGCCGAAGGACCTGAACAGCAAGAAGCTCTGCTCGGTGACGGGTTCGACTTCGGCGCAGAACGTCAAGGAGAAGCTGGCGCCCAAGGCCCAGCTCCAGAACTACGGCGCGTACTCCCAGTGCCTCTCCGGCGTGGAGAACAAGGTCATCGACGCGCTCACCACCGACGACTCGATCCTCGCCGGTTACGCCGCGCAGAAGAACTTCCAGGGCAAGTTCAAGCTCGGCGGCTTCAAGATGACCAACGAGAACTACGGGATCGGCGTCAAGAAGGGCTCCGACCTCAAGAAGAAGATCAACGACGCGCTGACCGCGATGGTCAAGGACGGGTCGTGGGAGAAGGCCGTGAAGGCCAACTTCGGCCCGGCCAACTACAAGAACGAGCCCGCCCCGAAGATCGGCGACATCGTCAAGTAGGCAGGACGTGAGGGGCGTGCCGCTCACCATGGCGGCGCGCCCCTTCGCCCTCTACGCGGAAGCTGTCCCTCTACGCGGAAGCGCGGGAGAACGTGTTCGACTTTCTTGAAGGCTATGACCTGTGGGGGGCCTTCTGGGAGACGGTGAAACTCACCGGACTCTCAGCGGTCGGCTCCCTGATATGGGGAACCGTGCTGGCGGGGATGCGCGTCAGCCCGGTGCCCCTGATGCGCGGCTTCGGAGCCGTCTACGTCAACGTCGTGCGGAACATTCCGCTGACCATCATCATCGTGTTCACCTCGCTCGGCCTGTTCCAGACGCTGAGCCTCAAGCTGGGCGCGTCGACCATCGAGGCGATCAACTTCCGTATGGCCGTGCTCGGTCTGACCGCGTACACGGCCGCGTTCGTCTGCGAGGCGCTGCGCTCGGGCATCAACACCGTGCCGGTGGGCCAGGCGGAGGCCGCCCGGGCGATCGGCCTGAGCTTCACTCAGGTCCTCACCCTCGTCGTGCTCCCGCAGGCCTTCCGCGCGGTGGTGGCCCCGCTCGCCAACGTCCTGATCGCGCTCACCAAGAACACCACCGTGGCCGCCGCGATCGGTGTCTCCGAGGCGGCCCTGCTGATGAAGGGCATGATCGAGAACGAGGCCCAGACGCTCGCGGTCGCCGCCGTCTTCGCCTTCGGCTTCATCTGCCTCACGCTCCCGACCGGCCTGATCCTCGGCTGGGTCAGCAAGAAGGTGGCGGTCAAGCGATGAACTCCGTCCTCTACGACGCCCCCGGCCCCCGCGCCAAACAGCGCAACATCATCTACTCGGTGATCTTCGTGATCGCCCTCGGCCTGGTCTGCTGGTGGGTCTACGACGCCCTCGCCGACAAGGGCCAGCTCGACTGGGAGAAGTGGAAACCCTTCTTCACCGACAGCAGGGCCTGGACGACCTACATCTGGCCCGGCCTGGAGAACACGCTCAAGGCGGCCGCGTACTCCATGGTCATCGCGCTGCCGCTGGGCGCCGTCCTCGGCATCGCGCGCCTGTCGGACCACCTGCCGGTGCGCATCGTGGCCGGCACGATCGTGGAGTTCTTCCGCGCGATCCCCGTCCTGATCCTGATGCTGTTCGCCAACGAGGCCTTCGCCAAGTACAGCGACGTCACCTCCGATGACCGGCCCATGTACGCGGTCGTGACCGGTCTGGTCCTGTACAACGCCTCCGTGCTCGCGGAGATCGTACGGGCGGGCATCCTCGCCCTGCCCAAGGGGCAGACCGAGGCGGCCAAGGCGATCGGCCTGCGCAAGGGCCAGACCATGCGGTCCGTGCTCCTCCCGCAGTCGGTCACGGCGATGCTGCCCGCGATCGTCAGCCAGCTCGTGGTCATCGTGAAGGACACCGCGCTCGGCGGCGCCATGCTCACCTTCCCCGAGCTCCTGTCGACCGTCTCCACGATGAGCGGCTACTACGGCGCCAACGTCATCGCCAGCTTCACGGTCGTCGCGGTGATCTACATCGTGATCAACTTCATCCTCACGTCGTTCGCCTCCTGGCTGGAGGGGCGGCTGCGGCGGGGGAAGAAGTCCACCGGCGCCATGGTGGACCCGGCTGCTGTGGCGGGAACGGCCGCGACGGGCGCGGGCGGCGGCGCAGGCGGCATCGGCGTCGCCTGAGCCGACCGCCGGGCGCTCACCCGATGATCAGCAAGAACGAAGGCAGTGGCGATCACGCCACTGCCTTCGTCGCTTGACGCAAGCACCAGCAGTGGGTTGCATACGTTCTGTGATCGTGCACCGGGCTTCAACTGCCATTTCCTGTATGTACGTCCCGCGCCCGCGGACAGTCCTGGCAGGAGGCCGCCCGCCGTGGACCCGGTGATCGTCGTCGGTGCGGGCCCCGTCGGCCTCACGCTCGCCCTGGCTCTCGCGCGTCACTCGGTCCCCACGGTCGTACTCGACGAAGGGCCCGGCAAGGACGAGCAGCGGCCCGCGCGGACGGTGGTGCTGCGGGAGGACACGGCGGCGCTCGTGGAACGGCTCGCCGGCGTCTCGTTCGGAGGCGTGGAGACGGGAGCGCGCTGGAGCGGCTGGCGTTCGATGCGCCGCAAGCAGGTCACACGGCAGCTCACGTTCAGTGACGACATGCCGTCCCCCTTGCACGTCCCGCAGCACGTGCTGACCAGCGCCCTGCGCGACGCGATCGCCGACGAGCGTCTGGTGAAGGTCGCGGTCGAGAGCAAGCTCGACGCCCTTGAACAGGACGCCTCCGGAGTCACCGCCCATACCCGCGGCCCCAAGGAGACCTGGTGGCGCGGCAGCTTCCTGGTGGGCTGCGACGGCCCCCGGTCGACGGTGCGCAAGCTGCTCGACATCCGCTTCCCCGGGCGCACGGCCGTGGAACGGCACGCGGTCGCCGCCCTGCGGACGGAACTTCCGTGGCCCGGTGAGGCGTTGTTGCACCGTAGCCCTCCGTGGCGCGGCAGCGGCACCGAAGTGACGGGACGTCCACTGGCGGGCGGCGTGTGGCGGATCGACTGGCTGCTGCCGCCGCGCGGTGACCTGGTCACGCCGGACGCGCTCGTGGCCCGCATCCGGGAGACGCTGGCGGGCTGGTGCGGAGGGGCCACGCCCGCGTACGACCTGCTGGACACCGGCGTCCACACCGTGCACCACCGTCTCGCGCGCCGGTGGCGGTCCGGCCGCGCCCTGCTCGCCGGAGACGCCGCGCACCTGCTCGGCGCGCTCGGCACCCAGGGCCTCGACGAGGGGCTGCGGGACGCCGACAACCTGGCGTGGAAGCTGGCGCTCGCCTGGCACCACGGCCCGCACGACGGGCTGCTCGACACCTACCAGGCCGAGCGGCGCACCGCCGTCGCCGCGCGCCTGCGCGCCGCCGACCAGTCCCTGCCCGCGCTGCGCGGCGGCGGTGGCCTGCGCTCCTACGTACCCGGCGCCGCGCGCGGGCACGACGCGCTGCTCGCGGACGGCCATGTGGGGCGCGGCCAGCTCGGTGCGCCGGGGGCGTACGCCGACTCGCTCCTGACACCGGGGAGTTCGGACTCCTCGGTGGCGGTGGGCACCGAGCCGGGCGGTCCGGTCACCGACGTGCCCGTGACGGCGCCCGACGGCACGGTCGTACGGCTGCGGGACCGGCTCGGGCTCGGCCACCTGCTCGTCGTCCTCGTGGCGCCGGGCACCGTCGTATGGGAGCGACGGCACTGGGTGTCGGCAGGGATCATGCCCCGGCTCGCCGCCGCGGTCACCGCGCTGCCGTGCCCCGCCGAGCTCCTCGTCGCCGAGAGCTACCCCGGCGCCGCGGCGCACACGGTGCTTCTGGTGCGCCCCGACGGGCATCTGGTCACCGCGCTGGGCGGGGTGCGTCCCGCGGAGCTGTACGCGGCCGCGGAGGCGGCGCTCGGCACGGTCGCGGAGGCGGCGCGGCGCGCGGCGGCGGAGAGCCGACGGGCTGCCGCGGAGCGGGCCGATACGGAGCGTACGGAGCGGGATGGGGCGGAGAAGGGGCGTACGGAGCGGGGCGGGGCGCCCCGCGGCAAGGCGCGCACCAAGTCGTCCCGTCGCGGCGAGGGACCCGCGTCCGGGCGTGCCGTCGACGGGGAGTCCCGTCGTGACTCGGGCGCCGCGTCCCGGCCGGAGCCGGGCCCCGGCCCCCGCCCCCGGCCGGAATCGAGCGCTGTCCCCCGGTCCGACACGGGCGCCGCGGCCCCGCTCGAGGCCGTGTCCCCGCTTGAGATCGACATCGTGTCCGACGACGACGATCCCGGTGCGGGCTCCGGCGGGCCGCTCGGCCCCGCGTCCGGAAGCGGCTTCTCCGGCAGGCCCGGCGACGGATCCACGAGCGGTTCCAGCAGCGCGTCCAGCGGCGGTTCCAGCAGTGGGTCCGGCAGTGGGTCCGGCAGCGCGTCCAGCGGCAGTTCCCAGGGCGGTTCCAGCGGTGGATCCGGCCCTGGTGAGGGCGCCCGCCCGTCCGGGACAGAGCGGCCGACCGACTGATGAGCATGAGTTGACCGACTTCCCCGGTCATGGTCTACTCCGGACCATGACCGACACCGCTGTCCGCTTGTGGCGGAGGGTCCATATGGACCTCGTCCGCTATGCGGGCTGCGTGTGTCAGCCGTCCTGCTGAATTCGCCATCTCCCTTTCTTGCGCGCGCCGTTCGTCGGCGTGCCGTTCCGCGAACTCTCAGGACGGTCCTCGCATGTCTGCGCCTGCTTCAAGCTCCGCCTCTCCCGCCGGCTCCCGCGCGTCCGGCCACGCGCCCACCTCGGCCGAACTCCTCGCCTTCGTACGCGGCGCCGCCGCCGACGCCGGCCTCATCGCCTCCCTGCCACTCGACCCCGAGGGCCGCACCTGGGTGCGCCTGGAAGGGCCCCACGGCAGCGAGGCCTGGCTGATCGGCTGGCCCCCGGGCACCGGCACCGGCTGGCACGACCACGCCGAGTCGGTCGGCGCCTTCACCACCGCTGCAGGCACGCTCAAGGAACACTCGCTCGCCGCGCGCCTGCCCACCGACGGCTGGAAGACCCTGGAACTCACCGAAGGCGTCGACCGCGAACGACAGTTGGCCACCGGCCAGGGCCGCGCGTTCGGCCGCAACCACGTCCACGAAGTCCTCAACGAATCCACGGCCGAGCACGCCATCTCCGTACACGCGTACTATCCACCGCTGCCCCGGATCCGTCGCTACAGCCGCACCGGTGCCGTGCTGCGCCTGGAGCACGTCGAGCGCCCGGAGGACTGGCAGTGAGCGCGGGTCTGGAACTGAACGACGTGCCGGGCGTGCCGGTGCCCCTGGAGGTGCCCGACGTGCCCGACGTGCCCGACGCCCCCGTGGGCATAGACGATCTGCTGCGACGCGTGCGGCTCGGCCTTGACCGGGTCACGCCCCAGGAGGCGTACGACATCGCACGGTCGGAAGGGCTTCTCGTCGACATCCGGTACGCGGAGCTGCGCGAGCGCGACGGCCTGATCCCCGGAGCGCTGGTCGTCGAGCGCAACGAACTGGAGTGGCGTCTCGACCCACTGGGAAGCCACCGCGCCCCGGAGGCCGTGAGTCACGACCTGCAGATCGTCGTCATCTGCAACGAGGGCTACGCGTCGAGCCTCGCCGCCGTCTCCTTGCAGCAGTTGGGACTGCGGTACGCGACCGACCTCGTCGGCGGGTTCCAGGCGTGGAAGGCGGCCGGCCTTCCGGTGACGGAAGGCCGGAGCTGAGACGGATCCGGCCCTCCGTAGAGGCCGATGTAAGGGGCGCCTGCCATTGCGTACGCCCCTTACTCACTTCCCTCCCTCACCTTCCTCCTGGTTCCTTCTGACGCACTGCCCCTTACTCCTTGGCTGTTGCCACAGTGACGGGACGGGGCTTCAGGGCGCCCCGGCCCGGGAGCGCCGTCGCCGTCAGGGCCAGCAGGCCCGCGACGGCGACCACGGTGACGTACACCAGGGGTGTGACCGTCACGGCGGCGCTGCCGGTCATGCCGACGCTGAACCCGGTGAGGACGGCGAGTGCGATGCCGCTGCCCAGCGCGGTCCCGATGAGCAGGACCGACAGGGCCTCGGCGCGCAGCATGCCCAGGACCTGGCGTCGCGTCGCGCCCGCGAGCCGCAGCAGCGCGAACTCCCGGATGCGCTCGGAGACCGACATGGCGAGCGTGTTGACGACGGCGATCGCGGTGAAGGCGAGGACCAGGCCCATGGCGAGCAGGTTCACCTCGGCATTGGCCTGGTCGCGCGCGGCCTGCGGTGCGTCGGCGGCGTCCGGCGACAGGAGGCGGACGCCCGGGAACTTTGCGATGCGGTCGGCGAGTTGTTCCCTCGTACGGTCGCTTCTGACGAGGACCGTGGCGGCGAGCGGATTGTCGACGTGCCGGGCGATCAGTTCGTGGGCCATGGTCAGGTCGCCGAAGCCGAGCCCGCGCGCGTAGACGGCGGCGACCTTCAGGGTGGTCGGTGTGCCGTCGCCGAGCGTGAGCTTGAGGCTGCTGCCGGGCTCCAGGCCGAGCCGGTCGGCGGCGAGTTTGCTCACGGCGACGCTGCCCGTGCCGAAGGACGCCAGCGAGCCCGCGGTGACGTCCGGGTCCCAAGTGCGGGTTAGGCCCGCCGGAGTCACGCCCTGCGCGGAGTACTTGTCGAGCCCGACGCGCACGGTGGTGCGGACGACTTCGGTGACGGCCTCGACGCCGTCGGCGGTGCGCAGTTGGCGCGCGGCCTGGGTCGGCACGCCCGGCCCCTGGGCGGCCAGGACCCAGTCCGCG
This sequence comes from Streptomyces sp. NPDC059003, assembly GCF_042740445.1. Classification (NCBI taxonomy): domain Bacteria; kingdom Bacillati; phylum Actinomycetota; class Actinomycetes; order Kitasatosporales; family Streptomycetaceae; genus Streptomyces; species Streptomyces sp. NPDC059003. The sequence goes on from NZ_JBHYJH010000037.1 coordinate 27,477, forward strand.
CGGACGCCGTCGCGGGCCTGGGCGCGGGCTGCGGCACCCAGCGTGGGCTGCACGAAGAGGACCGTGCACGTCATGCCGACGAGCAGCACGAGCGGGGTCACGGCGGCGGCCATGCGGCCCGCGTTGCCGCGGAGGTTGGCGTGCGCGAGACGGCCGACCGGCCCGGTGAGCCGCAGCGGGCGGCCGAGCAGGGCGGCGGACGCCCTGACGATGAGCGGCCCGAGGAGAGCGACGGAGGAGGCGAGGACCACGACGGCGAGGAACGTGACGGGAGTCGACGCGGGCTCGGTGCGCAGCACGCTGAGTACGACGACGAGGACAACGCCGCCCGCGAGCAGGACGAGGCCCGCGGCGATACGGACCCAGGAGGGCCGCACGCGCTCCGTGCGGGCCTCGGCCAGCGCCTCACCGGGGCGGATGCGCGCGATGCGGCGCGCGGAGATACGGGCAGCGGCCCACGCACCGATGAGCGTCGCGGCCACGGCCGCGAGCAGCGGATAGACACTGACGACCCGCCCGAGCGTGGCGGGGACCGCCCCCTTGTCCACGAACGCGTCGTACAGCAGCCCGCCGAGCGGTATCCCCGCGACGGAACCCAGCGTTCCGGCAACTGCGCCGATGACGAGGGCCTCGCGCCCGAGCAGCGCCCGGATCTGCTTCGGGCTCGCGGCGATGGCCCGCAGCAGGGCCAGCTCGCGGTGGCGCTGCTGGATGGAGAGCGCGAACGTGCCGACCACCACGAGGACGGCGACGAGCAGCGACGTTCCGCCCATCGCACCGCCCATGCTGACAAGCCTCACCCGTGCGCCCGCGGCGTCAAGGAACTCGACGGGGCCACGGTCGTCGCCGGTGCTGACCTTCGCCTTCGTGCCGCTGAGCGCGTGCGCCACCGCCGACTTGAGCTCGTCGGCGCCGGTGCCCTTCTCCGGTACGACGCCGAGTGCCGTGATCTGCCCGGGGTGGGCGGCGAGACGCTCGGCTTCGCGCGTGGAGAAGAACAGCGAGGTCTGATGGGCGAGGCCGCGCTGCGTCCGGCCGTGGGCGCCGGGGGTGGGTGCGGGTGCGGCGATGCCGGTGACGCGGTACGTGCGCGGGGCCTGCGTCGACTGCACGGTGAGGCGGTCGCCGGGCTCGAGGCGGGCGCGCTCGGCCAGGTCCTGGTCGACGACGAGGTCGCCGGTGCCGCGCGGGGCCTTGCCTGCGGTGAGGCGGAAGGGTGTGAGGGCGGCCGATGCCCAGGCGTGGCCGTACGCGGGCCTGGCCGCCTCGGCGCCTGCGCCGCTCCGTCCCGCTGAGGCGCCGGACGGCGGCAACGGCTGTGCCAGGAAGGTGAGTTCGGGGACGACCGAGCTGACGCCCGGCACCTTCCTGACCTTGTCCTCGATGTCCGCGGGCAGCCAGGCCCGCTCGGCTATGGGCTTGGCCTTGTGCTTGACCTTGGTCTTGCCGTGCTTGTGCTTGACCGTGGTCCGGTGCACGTTCTGATCGGCGGAGACGATCACGGGGGCGGCGGCGTAGCGCTCGGTGGCGATGGTGCCGCGCAGGCCCGTCTCCAGGAGGGTGCCGCAGGCGGTGATCAGCGCGGCGGCGCACATCAGCGCGGTGAAGGCCCCCAGGAATCCGCCCACGCGGGCCCGGATCGTCTGCAGGGCGTAGCGCAGCATCATGGCGTCTCGGTCTCTCTTCTGTTGTCGGCGTCCGCAGCAGGAGCGGGTTCAACCGGTGCGGGGAAGGCGAGGAAGCGGGTGAGTACGGTGCGCGCGCCGGGCGGAGTGTCGGCGTCGGAGCGCTTGTACCGGTTGAGGAGCGCGATGTACTCCTCGAAGAACGCACGGAGTTCGGCCGCGGTGAGCCGCATCGTGCCGCGTGAGTACGGAAAGGCGTCGGCCCACTCGTCGGCTTCGGGGCCGCCGCTGTCCCGCGGGGAGTCGGCTGTCCCGCTGTCCCGCTGGAGCTGCTCGAAGAGCTCCAGGTCGGCGGCGTACGAGAGGTGGTTCAGCTCGTCCATGACGAGCCGCATCTCGGCGCTCTGCCGACTGCGCGGCGGGAAGCGCCGGTCGCCGGGCACCGCACGCCACCAGCGCTCACGTCCGTGCCCCGCGCTTTCCGTCTCCTCGACGAAGCCGTAGCGGGCGAGCTCCCGGAGGTGATAGCTGGTGGCTCCGGTGTTCAGGCCGAGCGCCCTGGCGAGCGTGGCGGACGTGGCCGGGCCGTGCAAGGTGAGGTGTTGCAGCATCTGCTGCCGCCGGGGCTGCGCCAGCGCCTTGAGCACACGCAGATCACGCAGCTCTTCGGGGCCGACGCCGCCTTCGGCACCGTCCGGACCGACGGCATGTCCGGAGGTGCCCTGTGCGGGGGCGCCTTGTCCGGGGGTGCGCGCGGCACCACTGTCTGGCTGTTCCTGAACCATGCGTACACAGTCGCCTGTGCACAGATCCCTGTGCACTGCGGTCACCAGGCATCTTCGGGGTGGAGCTAACACCACCCCCCTGGCCGACCTCGCTCCAGGCCGACCTCGTCGTCCTGGCTTCGGACGCGGCAGACACAGCAGACACGGCAGAGCGGCGAGCGCCGCTCAGAACCCCTCGTACCCCAGCTCGTCCGTGTCCTCCCCCTCTTCTTCCAGCGCCTGCCGCACCACGCGCAGCGCCATGCCTTCCGCATACCCCTTGCGGGCGAGCATGCCCGCAAGGCGGCGGAGCCTCTTGTCGCGGTCGAGGCCGCGCGTGGAGCGCAGCTTGCGGGCCACGAGCTCGCGGGCGGTGGCCTCTTCCTGCTCCGCGTCGAGCTGTCCGACGGCCTCGTCGATCAGCGCCGGGTCCACGCCTTTGGTGCGCAGCTCGCGCGCGAGGGCCCGCCGGGCCAGGCCCCGGCCGTGGTGCCGGGACTCCACCCAGGCGTCGGCGAACGCCTCGTCGTTGATCAGGCCGACCTCTTCGAAGCGGGACAGCACCTCGTCCGCCACGTCGTCGGGGATGTCGCGCTTGCGGAGCGCGTCGGCCAGTTGCTTGCGCGTACGGGGTGTCCCGGTGAGCAGGCGCAGGCAGATCGCCCGCGCCCGCTCAGCCGGGTCCCCCGTCGGCGGCTCCCCGCCCTCGGCCCTCGACGAGGACGGGGAACCGCTGTCCTGATGACCGCCGCGGCCGCCGCGCCGCCGACGGCGGCCCCCGCCCCGGCCGTCCCGGTCGCCGTCGTGTGGCTCCCCGACGTCGGCACCGTCGGATCCGTCGGATCCGGTGCCGTCAAGCGCGAGGTCGCCCCAGTCGGTTCGTCGCGTCACGGCCTAGCTCTTGGCCGCCGCGGCCTTGGACTTGGTGGCCTTGGCCGCGGGTGCGGGCACCGTCTTGGCGGCTTCCTCGGCCGCGGGGGCCCCGCCTGCGGCGTCCGCGCCCGGCTCGGCGGCCGGGGTCTCCGGGCGCACTCCGACGCCCAGCTTCTCCTTGATCTTCTTCTCGATCTCGTTGGCGAGGTCGGGGTTGTCCTTCAGGAAGTTACGGGCGTTCTCCTTGCCCTGGCCGAGCTGGTCGCCCTCGTACGTGTACCAAGCACCGGCCTTGCGGACGAAGCCGTGCTCCACGCCCATGTCGATCAGGCCGCCCTCGCGGCTGATGCCCTGGCCGTAGAGGATGTCGAACTCGGCCTGCTTGAAGGGCGGCGCGACCTTGTTCTTCACGACCTTGCAGCGGGTGCGGTTGCCGACCGCCTCCGTGCCGTCCTTCAGGGTCTCGATGCGGCGGATGTCGATGCGCACCGACGCGTAGAACTTCAGCGCGCGGCCACCGGTCGTGGTCTCCGGGGAGCCGAACATCACACCGATCTTCTCGCGCAGCTGGTTGATGAAGATCGCCGTGGTCTTCGACTGGTTGAGCGCGCTGGTGATCTTCCGCAGGGCCTGGCTCATCAGACGGGCCTGCAGACCCACGTGCGAGTCGCCCATCTCACCCTCGATCTCCGCGCGGGGCACGAGGGCCGCGACGGAGTCGATGACGATCAGGTCGAGGGCGCCGGAGCGGACCAGCATGTCCACGATCTCCAGGGCCTGCTCGCCGTTGTCCGGCTGGGACAGGATGAGGTTGTCGATGTCGACGCCGAGCTTCTTCGCGTACTCGGGGTCGAGGGCGTGCTCCGCGTCCACGAAGGCGACGGCGCCGCCGGCCTTCTGCGCGTTGGCCACGGCGTGCAGTGTCAGGGTCGTCTTACCGGAGGACTCCGGTCCGTACACCTCGACGACACGGCCGCGCGGGAGGCCGCCGACGCCCAGGGCGATGTCGAGCGCGGTCGACCCGGTGGGGATGATCTCGATGGGCTCGTTCGGCCGCTCGCCCATGCGCATCACTGCGCCCTTGCCGAATTGCCGTTCAATCTGTGCGAGCGCGGCGTCGAGCGCCTTCTCGCGGTCGGTTCCTGCCATGGGTTCCACCCGGTTTGCTTGAGTCGATCGCTTCACGTCAAAGACGCTAACGCCTGCCACTGACAATGCGCCCCGACGCCCGCCCTGCCTGTGGATAACTCGGAGTGCTCGGCCCGCCGGATTCCACCGGCGCACCCGGGAATCCCCCCGTGAACCCCCGGGAAAACGCCGCCGGAGCCTCCATCAGAATGGATGTTCGATTTTGCTGTCAAGCGCACCACGCGGGGTGTGGCCGACGAGTGCGGCCGGTGATGCGCCCGCGAGCAGGGCCTCCGCTCAGCCCGCGCCTCGCCCCTCACCTCAGCCCTCGTCTCAGCCCGCGCCTCGCCCCTCACCTCAGCCCTCGCGGCCCGGCGACGTCAGCGCGCGCCGCACCCGGGCGAGCAGGGGCGTGCCGTCGCGGCGGCGGTGGCCGTGCACCCGTGGGTCGTCCGTGACGTCGTACCGCTTCACGTACGCCCCCAGGAAAGCCTGCAGCGTGGCGACCGCCGGGATGGCGATGAGCGCGCCGACCGCGCCGAGGAGCGCGGTGCCCGCGATGACCGAGCCGAACGCGACAGCGGGGTGGATGTCCACGCTCTTGGCGGTGAGCTTGGGCTGCAGCACGTAGTTCTCGAACTGCTGGTAGATCACGACGAAGACCAGCACCCACAGCGCGTACCAGGGGTCCACGGTGAAGGCGATCAGCATCGGCAGGGCGCCCGCCAGGTACGTGCCGATCGTCGGGATGAACTGGGAGACCAGGCCCACCCACACGGCGAGGACCGGGGCGTAGGGCACTTCGAGGACCTGCAGCAGGATGTAGTGCGCGATCCCGGAGATCAGCGCCATCAGGCCGCGGGAGTAGAGGTAGCCGCCGGTCTTGTTGACCGCGATCTCCCAGGCGCGCAGCACCTCGGCCTGCTTGGCGGGCGGCAGCACGGAGCACAGGGCGCGCCGCAGCCGCGGCCCGTCGGCGGCGAAGTAGAACGAGAACAGCAGGATCGTCAGGAGCTGGAAGAGCCCGCCGAGCACCTGCGTCGACACGTCCAGGACGCCGCTCGCGCTGTTCTGCACGTACTTCTGCAGCCAGTCGGAGTGGATCAGGCTGTCCTGGACCTCGACGCGGGACAGGTCCGTGTCGAACGTCTGGTTGATCCAGTTGATGACCTTGTCCAGGTAGTCCGGGAAGTCCTCGACCATGTCGACGATCTGGCCCGCGAGCATCGAGCCCAGCATCGTGACGAAGCCCGCGCTCGCGATGATGACGCCGAGGAAGACGATGCCCGTGGCCAGGCCCCTGCGCAGTCCGCGCGCCGCCATCCAGCTCACCGCGGGCTCGACGGCGAGCGCCAGGAAGAACGCGATCAGGATGTTGATCAGCAGTCCGGTGAGCTGGTGGAAGGCCCAGCTGCCGAGCTGGAAACAGGCGACCAGCGAGAGCGCGAGCACCATGGCCCGGGGAAGCCAGCGCGGCATGCCGGACCCGCGCGCCTGCTCCGCCCCGGCCGGGGGCTGGGCGGGCGGCGTCGTGCCGGGCGGTGCTGCGTCGGAGGTGATCTGTGCGGTCTCGTCTGTGGGTGCCACCGTGCCAGTCTCGCCCACACCGGTGACATTCGGCCGCCACCCCCGCCTCTTCGGGGCCACGCGCGCGTGAAGCCGTGTTCATGCACGGCGGAGCGCTGGGGTGCCGGCGTCAGCGCTTTTCGGCCGGTACGTCCATGGCCGCGCACACCGCGCGCCAGATGTCCTTCGCCTCCCAGCCCGCGTCCAGTGCCTGGTGCACCGTACGCCCGCCGAGCTCGGACATCACATGGTCGCGTGCGAAGGAGTCGGCGTACCCCGCACCGAAGTGGGCCGCCATCCGCTGCCAGAAGACCGTCAACCGCATGCGTCCAGTATCGCGCCCCTGAGAGTGCAGCCGAGCACGGAGGGCTTGTCGGCAGCGCTTTCCGCCCTACCGTCGGAGCATGGCCGAAAACGGAGCGTCCCCGCACGCCGCGTCCTCCCCGCTCGCACGCGCCGAACAGTTCGTCTGGCTCACCGCGCGCGTCCTCGAACAGCGACGATTCGCGTACCACTTCCTGGACGGCGCGGAGGGCGCGGACGGCGGCGAGAGCGCCGACGCGGTCGAGACCGCGCTGTCCGCGTACGCCAACGGGGACGGCGGCTACGGCCACGCGCTCGAACCCGACCTGCGGGGCCCCGTCAGCCAGCCGCTGCACACCGGTCACGCGCTGCGCGTCCTGGACTCCATCGGGCGCTGCGGCGGTCTGCGGGTGGAGCGCGTGTGCCGCTATCTGACCGCCGTGTCGACGTCCGACGGGGCGCTTCCGGCGATCCATCCCAGCCAGCGCGGCTACCCCGTGGCGCCGTTCGTGCCCGTGGTCGACGACCCGCCCAGCGAGCTGCTCGCCACCGGGCCCGTGGTGGGCCTGCTGCACCGCAACGAGGTCTGGCACGCCTGGCTGTTCCGGGCCACCGACTTCTGCTGGCAAGCCGTCGAGTCGTTGGAGAAGTCACATCCGTACGAGGTCCAGGCGGCCGTCGCCTTCCTCGACGGCGCACCGGACCGCCCGCGCGCGGAGGCGGCGGCCGACCGGCTCGGCCGCCTGGTGCGTCACCACGGTCTCGTGGCCCTGGACCCAGAGCATGCCGACGCGAATCCGGTGTCCCCGGGGTACGCGCCGGGCGAGCACCACTTCGCGCACGACTTCGCGAAGTCCCCCGATTCGCTCGCCCGCGCGTGGTTCACGGACGAGGAGATGGCCCGCTCCCTGGACTTCCTCGCGAACGAGCAGCAGGAGGACGGCGGTTGGCCGATCAGGTGGCGGCAGTGGGCACCGGGCACGGCGCTGGAGTGCCGGCCGATCGTGACGATCGAGGCGCTGCGCACGCTGCGGGCGCACGGGCGGCCCCTCCGCTGACGCGCCCCCGCGGGGCCTGGGCCGGGGCGCCGCGCATCACCCGGCCAGCGCCCGCACCCCCGCCGTGACGACGACAGCCACCGCGATGACGACGAGGAACGGAGCCCGCAGCAGCAGCGCGGCGGCGGCCGCAGCGAGCCCCGCGGCCTTGGCGTCGAGCACCAGGGCCCGGCCCTCCGCGAAGGCCTGCTGGGCCGTGAGAGCGGCGAGCAGCGCGACCGGCAGCAGGGCGGCCATGCGTTTGACGAGCGGCCGCTCCAGGGCACCCGCGGGCACCAGGAGACCCACGAGCTTGACGGCGTAGCAGCCGACGGCGGTCACAGCGACGGCGATCCAGACGTTCAACGTGCTTCCCTCTCACGGTCACGGCGGCCCTCTACGTAGAGCACGGCCGGTACGGCCAGCGCGGCCGCGAGAACGGGCACGCCTACGGGGAGCACGGGCAGCAGACCGAGCCCCAGGAGGACGGCGACGGCGGCGACCGCGCGCTCCGTAGTGCCGCGCAGCATCGGTGCGAGCAGCGCGAGGAACACCGCAGGGCCCGCGGCGTCGAGCCCCCAGGTGCCGGTGTCGCCGATGGCCTCGGCGCCCACCGCGCCCACGAAGGTGGTGAGGTTCCACAGGGCGTAGAGGCTGAGCCCGGTGACGGCGAAGCCGATGCGGGCGCTGCGCCGTCCCGGCTGCGCCAGGGACACGGCCGTCGTCTCGTCGATCACCCAGTGGGCGGCGAAGGGCCGCACTGCCCGTGGGAGCGCGAGGAGTTGGGAGAGCCGCAGCCCGTAGAACGCGTTGCGCACACCGAGGAAAAATGCGCCCGCGGCGGCGGTGAAGGGGTTCCCGCCACCCGCGAGCGCGCCCACCAGGGCGAACTGTGAGGCGCCGGTGAACACCAGGAGGCTCAGGGCGCAGGTCTGCAGGACGGTGAGGCCGCTGCCCGCCGAGGTCACGCCGAAGGCGAATCCGGAGAGGCCCACGGCGACTCCGACGCCGAGCGCGTCACGGACGACAGCGGAGTCGGCCCGGTCCCTGCCGACAGCCCGGCCCCTGCCAACAGCCGGGTCCCTGCCGACAGCCGGGTCGCCGTCTGTGGCCTGGTCCGTGTCTACAGCCGGGTCTCCGTCTGCGGCGCTGCCCCTGCCTGGGGGTCGGGATATTTCTGCGGGTGTTGTTCGCTCTGCCACGCCGGGGACGCTACGAGGAGCGTGCGTACGCGGTCTTGTACGTTCTTGCGCTCCCGCTGGTAGGCGCCCGGGGGTACGCCGACGATGCGGGCGAAGTGGCGGTTGAGGTGCGGCTGGTCGGTGAAGCCGACGGCGACGGCCGCCTCGGCCGGGGTGACTCCGGCGTCGAGGAGGTGCCGGGCACGGCGTACGCGCGCGTCGGTCAGCCAGGCGTGCGGCGGCATGCCGTACGTGTCGCGGAAGGCGCGCAGCAGGGCGAAGGGCCCGACCCCGAGGTCCGTGGCGAGCCGCTCCAGGCTCGGCGGGTCGGTCAGGTGCTCTGCCAGGACGGCACGCGCGCGTGCGGCCACGCGTTCGCCCGCGGACCGCACGGTGCGCTGCGGCAGGCTGCCGCCGTTCAACCGCAGCAACCGGGTCACGGCGGTGCGCAGAAACGTGTCGGCGGCGAGCGCGTTGCCCTCCTCCGCGGCGCGCAGCACCTGGTGCACGAGGGTCACCGCGTACGGGTCGTCGAAGACCGGGCTGACGAAGCCGGGTGTGCCGCGCAGGGCGGTCGTCTCCGCCGCGATGGCGGCGACCACCTCCGGCGCCGGGTAGACGGCGCCGTAACGCCAGCCCTCGGAGTCCCCGGCGCGGCCGGTGTGCGGGGTGTCGGGGTTGATCAGGGCGATCGTTCCGGGTCCCGCGTGGCGGTCGTGGCCGGTGTGGCGGAACACGTCGACGCCCTCGGTGACCGCGGCCATCACGTAGTTCTCGTGGGTGTGGCGCACGAACGTCTTGCGGATGTAGCGGGCCCGCAGCAGGTCGACGCCCGGCAGTTCGGCGTAGGTCCAGTGGCGCGCCCGCTCGGCCGAACCTGTCATGCCCCCATTCTGCGCCAGCCCGCCGAATCGTCGTTCGCGCAGGTCACGGCCGTTGTCAGTGGCGGGGTGCACGATGGGGTCATGGTCAGGTCCGCACGCAGTCACCGCGCCGCCCTCGACGGCTTCTCCCCCGCGACCCGCGGCTGGTTCACGGGGGCCTTCTCCGCGCCCACGTCCGCGCAGGCCGGGGCGTGGCGGGCGATCGCGGAGGGCTCGGACGTGCTCGTGGTCGCGCCGACCGGCTCCGGCAAGACCCTGGCCGCGTTCCTCGCCGCCCTGGACCAGCTGGCCTCGACCCCGCCCCCGGCCGACCCGAAGCAGCGCTGCCGGGTGCTGTACGTATCGCCCCTGAAGGCCCTGGCGGTCGACGTGGAGCGGAACCTGCGCAGTCCGCTCACGGGAATCCGCCAGGAGTCCGTGCGCCTCGGACTGCCGGAGCCGGAGGTGCGGGTGGGCATCCGCTCCGGCGACACCCCGGCGGCCGAGCGCCGCGCCCTGGCCACGCGCCCGCCGGACATCCTGATCACGACCCCCGAGTCGCTGTTCCTGATGCTCACGTCGGCCACGCGTGACGCGCTGACGGGCATCGAGACGGTGATCGTCGACGAGGTGCACGCGGTCGCGGGGACGAAGCGCGGCGCTCATCTCGCCCTCTCCCTGGAGCGCCTTGACGCGCTTCTGAAGCGTCCCGCGCGCCGGATCGGCCTGTCGGCCACGGTGCGGCCGGTGGACGAGGTGGCGCGCTATCTCTCGCCGCAGCGCAAGGTGGAGATCGTCCAGCCGGAGTCGGGCAAGGAGTTCGACCTGTCGGTGGTCGTGCCCGTCGAGGACCTGGGCGAGCTGGGCGGCTCACCGGTGGCGGACTCCGACCAGGCCGCGGAGCGCCCGTCGATCTGGCCGCACGTCGAGGAGCGCATCGCCGATCTCGTCCAGGCGCATCGTTCCACGATCGTCTTCGCCAACTCCCGCCGCCTGGCGGAGCGCCTGTGCAACCGCCTGAACGAGATCGCGTACGAGCGCGCGACGGGCGAGCCCCTCCCCGAGGACCACACTCCGGCGGAGGTGATGGCGGAGTCGGGCGCGGCCAAGGGCGCGCCCCCGATCCTGGCGCGCGCCCACCACGGCTCCGTGTCCAAGGAGCAGCGGGCCCAGGTGGAGGAGGACCTGAAGGCGGGCCGGCTGCCCGCCGTGGTGGCCACGTCCAGCCTGGAGCTCGGCATCGACATGGGCGCCGTCGACCTGGTGGTGCAGGTCGAGTCGCCGCCGTCCGTGGCCTCCGGCCTGCAGCGGGTGGGCCGCGCGGGGCACCAGGTGGGCGCGGTCTCCACGGGCGTGGTCTTCCCGAAGTACCGCGGCGACCTGGTCCAGGCCGCCGTCGTCACGGAGCGGATGCGCAAGGGCGCCATCGAGTCGCTGCGCGTCCCGGCCAACCCCTTGGACGTGCTCGCCCAGCAGCTGGTCGCGATGGTCGCCCTGGACACATGGCAGGCGGACGACCTCCTCACCGTGGTCCGGGGCGCCGCGCCCTTCGCCTCGCTCCCCGAGTCGGCGTTCACGTCCGTCCTGGACATGCTCGCCGGGCGCTATCCGTCGGACGCCTTCGCGGAGTTGCGCCCGCGCGTGGTGTGGGACCGCGTCGCGGGCACGGTGACCGGCCGCCCCGGTGCGCAGCGCCTCGCGGTCACCTCCGGGGGCACGATTCCCGACCGCGGTCTGTTCGGCGTCTTCCTCGCGGGCGCCGACCCGAAGAAGGGCGGAGGCCGCGTCGGGGAGCTCGACGAGGAGATGGTCTACGAGTCCCGGGTGGGCGACGTGTTCACCCTGGGCACCAGCTCCTGGCGGATCGAGGACATCACGCGCGACCGCGTCCTCGTCTCCCCGGCACCCGGTGTCCCCGGACGGCTGCCGTTCTGGAAGGGCGACCAGCTGGGCCGCCCGCTCGAACTGGGCCGCGCCCTGGGCGCGTTCCTCCGCGAGATCGGCTCACTGCCGCAGGACGACGCGCGCGGGCGCCTCCAAGCCGCGGGCCTCGACACCTGGGCTGCGGACAACGTCCTGACGTACCTCACCGAGCAGCGCGAGGCCTGCGGCCACATCCCGGACGACCGCACGATCGTGGTCGAGCGGTTCCGCGACGAGCTGGGCGACTGGCGCGTCGTGGTGCACTCACCGTTCGGCGCGCAGGTGCACGCCCCGTGGGCGCTGGCCCTGGGCGCCCGCCTCACCGAGCGGTACGGCATGGACGCCCAGGTGATGCACGCCGACGACGGCATCGTGCTCCGTCTCCCGGACGCCGACCTGATGGGCCTCGACCTGCTCGACCAGGAACCCCTGGAGAGCACCGGCGGCGCTGGGGACGCGGCGTTCGACCCGGAGCAGGCCCCCGTAGGCGCGGGCGACGTGGCCTTCGACAAGGGCGAGGTCAGCCAGATCGTCACCGATCAGGTGGGGGGTTCGGCCCTGTTCGCCTCCCGCTTCCGCGAGTGCGCCGCCCGCGCGCTGCTGCTGCCGCGCCGCAGCCCCGGCAAGCGCACCCCCCTCTGGCAGCAGCGCCAGCGTGCCGCCCAACTCCTGGAGGTGACCAGCGAGTTCGGCTCCTTCCCGATCATCCTGGAGGCGGTCAGGGAGTGCCTCCAGGACGTCTTCGACGTACCGGGCCTGACGGAGCTGATGGGCGACATCGAGGCCCGCCGCGTCCGCCTCGTCGAGGTCACCACGCCGGAGCCGTCACCGTTCGCCCGCTCGCTCCTCTTCGGGTACGTGGCCCAGTTCCTGTACGAGGGCGACTCCCCTCTCGCCGAGCGACGCGCCGCGGCCCTGTCCCTGGACTCCCGCCTCCTGGCCGAGCTCCTGGGCCAGGCCGAACTGCGCGAGCTGCTCGACGCGGACGTCCTCACGGGCCTGGAGAGCGAGCTGCAGTGGCGCACGGACGACCGCCGCGTGAAGGACGCCGAAGGCGTCGCCGACCTGCTGCGGCTGCTCGGCCCGCTCACGGACGCCGAGCTTGCCGAGCGCGGCGCCGCACCCCAGTGGGCGCAGGACCTGGCGGGCGCCCGCCGCGCCATCCGCGTCCGCATCGCCGGGGCCGACCACTGGGCGTCGATCGAGGACGCGGGCCGACTGCGCGACGCGCTCGGGACGGCGCTCCCGGTCGGCGTCCCGGAGGCCTTCACGGAGCCGGTCAAGGACCCGCTGGGCGACCTCCTCTCGCGCTACGCCCGCACGCACGGCCCGTTCACCTCCGCGACGGCCGCCGCGCGCTTCGGCCTCGGCACCGCCGTCACCGAGGGCGCGCTGCAGCGCCTCGCGGCGAACGGCCGGGTCGTCCAGGGCGAGTTCCATCCGGCGGGCATCGGCCAGGAGTGGTGCGACGCGACGGTGCTGCGCCGCCTGCGCCGCCGGTCGCTCGCCGCGCTGCGCCAGGAGCTGGAGCCGGTGCCCCCGGCCGCCCTGGCCCAGTTCCTGCCGCAGTGGCAGCACTTGAGCGGCCACGGCCTGCGCGGCATCGACGGCCTCGTGCGCGCCGTGGAACAGCTCCAGGGCGCGTCCATGCCGGCCTCCGCTCTCGAAAAGCTCGTCCTCCCCTCCCGAGTCACCGGGTACGCGCCGGCGATGCTCGACGAACTCACCGCCGCCGGAGAGGTCGTATGGGCCGGAGCCGGGTCGCTGCCCGGCAAGGACGGCTGGGTCTCGCTCTACCTGGCCGACGCCGCCCCTCTGCTCCTCCCGCCCCCGCACCCCCTGGAGCTCACCGCACTCCACCAATCGGTCCTGGACACCCTCTCCGGGGGCTACGGCCTGTTCTTCCGCCAGATCGCCGACCAGGTCCGCGCCACGACCCACCCCGACGCCTCCGATCCCCACCTGGCCGACGCGGTCTGGGACCTGGCCTGGTCGGGCCGTCTCACCAACGACACGCTGGCCCCGATGCGCTCCCTCCTCGGTTCGGGCCGCACCGCGGGCTCCACGGCCCACCGCGCCAAGCGCACGATCCCGCGCGGCCGGTACGGCAGCCTGACCGTCGCGGCCCGCCCCGCCTCCCGCACCGGCCCGCCGACCGTCGCGGGCCGCTGGTCCCTGCTGCCCGCCCGGGAGCCCGACACGACGCTGCGCGCCCACGCCCTGACCCGGACCCTCCTCGACCGGCACGGCGTGGTGACCCGCGGCGCCGTCGCGGCCGAGGGAGTCGAGGGCGGCTTCTCGGCGACGTACCGCGTCCTGTCGGCCTTCGAGGACAACGGCCAGGCGCGCCGGGGGTACGTGGTGGAGGGGCTCGGCGCCGCGCAGTTCGCGATGGACGGCGCCGTGGACCGGCTGCGGGCGGCGGCGAGCGCCCGCGAGCGGGCGGGCGGTGCCACGGCCGCCGACGCCCAGGCGGTCGTCCTCGCCGCCGCCGACCCGGCCAACGCCTACGGGGCCGCGCTGCCCTGGCCCGACCCGCCCGCCGAGGCCGGCCACAAGCCGGGCCGCAAGGCGGGCTCCCTCGTCGTCCTCGTGGACGGAGAGCTGACGCTGTACATGGAGCGCGGCGGCAAGACACTCCTCGCCTGGCCCGGCACCGGCGAGTCCCCCACGCCCGACGCCCCCTCGCCCACCCGCGACCCCCGCCTCCTGGCAGCCGCCGCATCCCTGGCCGCGGCGGCGAAGGCGGGCGCACTCGGCACGGTCACCGTGGAGCGCATCAACGGCTCCCCCGCCCTGACCTCCCCGTACGCCCCCCTACTGGAATCCTCCGGCTTCCACGCCACCCCCAGAGGCCTCCGCCTACGCCCCTGACGCCCACCTCCGACCAACTCCAGCCCCCCTCTCCGTACCAGCGACCCGGCACGTGGGCTTGTGCCCACCCGTCCCGCCCTGCGGGACGCCTGCCCACAGCAGGAGCGACATACAGCAGAAGCGGCACCGAACACCCCCACCGGGCCGCAGCCGCCTCCGAAACCGAAGGGGCCGCGCCGGTATGTCCGCCCGCAGCACGCTCACAAAAGCCCCCGTCACCCCAAGGATGACTGCGCAAAGGGATGGCGAGGACGGACATACCGGCGCGGCCCCGCCGCACAACAAACCGTAGGCGCCACCCCCACCGGGGGAGAGCCACCCAACCGCCCAAGGCGCCCCGCCAGAACCCGCGCCCCGCCAGCAAAGAGCTGCCACCCTGACCCCATGCCCGAAGGAGACACCGTCCACCAGACGGCCCGACGCCTGCACCAGGCCCTGGCCGGCCACCCCCTCACCCGCTCCGACCTCCGCGTCCCCAAGCTCGCGACGGTCGACCTCACGGGCCGCACCGTCCTGGACGTCACCCCGCGCGGCAAGCACCTCCTCACCCGCATCGAGGGCGGCCTCACCCTCCACTCGCACCTGCGCATGGACGGCTCCTGGCAGGTGTACGCCCCGCACGAGCGCTGGCGCGGCGGCCCCGGCCACCAGATCCGCGCCATCCTGGCCACCGCCGACCGCACGGCCGTCGGCTACCGCCTGCCCGTCCTTGAACTGCTCCGCACCACCGCCGAGGACCACGCCGTCGGCCACCTGGGCCCCGACCTCCTGGGCCCGGACTGGGACCCCGACCAGGCGCTCCGCAACCTCCTCGCGGCCCCGGAGCGCCCACTCGGCGAGGCCCTGCTGGACCAGCGCAACCTCGCGGGCATCGGCAACATCTACAAGAGCGAGCTGTGCTTCCTGCTCGGCGTCACCCCTTGGCTGCCCGTCGGCGAACTCCCCGCCGAGACCGCGGCACGCCTGCCCACGCTCGCCAAGAAGCTGCTCGAAGCCAATCGCGACCGCCCGGCCCGCACGACCACGGGAAGCACCCGCCCCGGTCAGCGCCTGTACGTATACGGCCGCGCGCCCCGCCCCTGTCTGCGCTGCGGCACCCCGCTGCGCACGGCGGACCAGGGCGACGGCTCCCGCGAGCGCCCGACGTACTGGTGCCCGACCTGCCAGCGAGGCCCGACCCCCGCGCCCGCCCCGACCTCCCCACCCGCAAAGCATTGACGCACCGTCAGATCCCCTCGTACGGTCCGCTCATGCCCGTCACGGCGTACGACCTCACCGGACGCACCGTGTTCGTCACCGGCGCCGCGAGCGGCATAGGCCGCGCCACCGCCGTCCTGCTCGCGGAGGCGGGCGCCACCGTCCACTGTGCCGACCGCGACGCGCCGGGCCTCGACGAGACGGTGGCCGACATCACGGCCCGCGGCGCCACCGCGCACCCGCACCCCATGGACGTGACCGACAAGGCACAGGTGGACCGGGCGGTCGCCGACGCCACCGCGGCGACGGGCCGCCTCGACGTCCTGGCCGCCATCGCCGGGATCATGCACAGCAGCCCCGTACTGGAGACCCGGGACGAGGACCTGGACCGGGTCCTGAACGTGAACTTCAAAGGCGTCCTGTACGCATGCCAGGCGGCCGTCCGGGCCATGCTGGCCGCGGGCTCGGGCGGCAGCATCGTCACCATGGCGTCAGGCGCCGTCGACTCCGGCCGACCCGGGCTGCTCTGCTACGGCGCGGCGAAGGCGGCGGTGGTGCAGCTGACGAAGACGCTGGCGACGGAGGTCGGCGCCCACGGCATCCGGGTCAACGCGGTGGCGCCGGGGTGGATCCGTACGCCGATGACGGACCGCCACGACGCGGCCGCGCAGGCATACTCCGAGAACCTCATGGCCCGCAGATCGCCCCTGGGCCGGGTCGGCGAGCCGGACGACGTCGCGCACACCGTGCTGTACCTGGCGTCGGACGCATCGGCGTTCATGACCGGCCAGATCCTCCGCCCGAACGGCGGCGTCGCCATGCCCTGGTGACCCCCGCGGCCCGCTCCTTGGGCACGCAGTGCACGGGCAACAGGCTCAACCCCCACCCCCCGGCCGCGACCGCCCCCTCGAAGACCCCGGCGTCAGGCGTCAGCGCCAGCCGGAGCACCGCCCACCACCACAGCGCGGCGAGGCCCAGAGCAGGCGCCCACCGAAGGACGCGCCACGCCACGACCGCCACCTCCCGCTGCCACCTCCCGCTGTCGCTCCACGCCGGGAACCACGCCGGGAACCACGGCCAAGAACCGAACCACGACCAAGAACCGCTGCCCGACCACAGGCTTCCGAGTCTCCCCCGCCCCACGACGGACCGCATCAGCAGACAGCAGACAGCAGAAAATGGGGTGGCCCCCCGACAACCGACAGTCGGAGGACCACCCCATCCGCCCCAAAGCTTCCGGCGTCCGGCCCGCTACCCGTTCTCGGCCTGGAACATCCAGTGGTGCTTCTCCAGGTCCGCCGTGATCCCGATGAAGATGTCCTGGCTCACCGGGTCGGCGTCACCGGTCGCGTTCACCCGCTCACGCATCCGCGTGATCACCGCGCCGAGGGCGTCCACGAGTGTCCCCACCGCGTCCGCGTCCTTGACCCAGCCGTCGCCGACCGCGCCGATTCCGCTGCTGGCCGCCACCGTGGCCGCGCGCCCGTCGGGCGACACCCCGAGCGTCGAGGCCCGCTCGGCGACCGTGTCGGAGTGCTGGCGCGCGGTGTCGACGACCTCGTCGAGCTGAAGGTGGACGGAGCGGAAGCGCGGGCCGACCACGTTCCAGTGGATCTGCTTGGCGACCAGGGACAGGTCGACAAGGTCCACGAGGGCGCCTTGCAGGGCCTCGGCCACCGTCTTCAGGTCATCGTCGGGCAAGGGGCTCTTCACTACGTACATAGGCCACCTCCGCGTATCAGGAGTCGTGCAGGAGGGTGTAGGGCCCGGCTACCCGCCCACCCCGGCACAAAACCCCCATCAACCATCGCGCACCCGCACCATTACGGCCACTTCGGGCACCACCGGAACGCCCGGGCGACGGGATGGCCCACGACAGCGAAAGCCCCGGCCAGAACTTCCCCGGCCGGGGCTTCACAGGGGTTTCACCTACGTGCCGTGCTCCCCTGACGCGTGATCGGTGGCCCGAACCACCGCGTGATCGGCAGCCCGAACATCACGCGGCGACGACGTCTACCGCCTCCGCAGGCGCCTTGATCGTCACCCGTTCCGGTGGCACGCCGGTCACCGAGACGGAATTGAGCATCGGTCGGACCGGTGCGCGCACCGGTTCCGTGGCCGCTGCCGACTCGGCCAGCTCGGCGAGCGAGAGCTCGTCGCTCACTTCTCGCATGAGCTCGGACATCCGTACGTCAAGCGCGTCGCAGATCGCGGAAAGCAGCTCGGAGGAAGCCTCCTTCTGCCCCCGCTCCACCTCGGAGAGATAGCCGAGCGATACTCGGGCGGACGAGGAGACTTCGCGCAGAGTACGGCCCTGGCGCTGGCGCTGCCGACGCAGCACGTCACCCAGCAGGCGACGGAGCAGAATCATCGGTGGCTCCCTCCTCGGACCGCGTAGCCGCATCCTTCACGCCCCACCGTACCGCCTTGCGCGGCGGCCGTGCGGGGAGCGATGTCGTGTTCACTCAGGGCTGCAAACATCAAGTCCCCCCGTTCTGTTCCGTATCCTGTGCCCGCCCATTCTCGGCACGTTCGCCGGAGAGCCGCTCGACGAGCAGCTCCAGCACGCTGCGTACGCTCTCCATACGGATTTCCGTACGGTTTCCGTTCAACCGCAGCGCGGCCACATTCCCCTCAGAGCGAAGCGGGGAACCGTGCCCAGCGCCGCCAAAATCCGTCACCGCGCCGTCGAAATCCGACCGCGCATCGCCGGAATCCGCCCCCGGACCGTGAAATTCCGGCCCCGCATCGCCAGAATCCGGCCCCGCGCCGCGCGGATCCAGCCCCGCACCGCGGGAATCCGGTCCCGCACCAGCGGGAACCGGCCCGGCACCAGCGGAAACCGGCCCGGCCACGGCCACGAACACCGTCCCCACCGGCTGCCCGTCCTGCGGCTCAGGGCCGGCGACACCCGTCGTCGCCACGCCCCAGTCCGCCCCGAGCAGCCGCCTGGCCCCGGCCGCCATCTGGAGGGCGACCTCGGCGTCCACGGCCCCGCGGGCGGCGAGGAGCGCGCCGTCGACCCCGAGGACGTCCCGCTTCAGCTCCGTCGCGTACGCGGTCACCGCCCCCCGGAAGGCCCGGGAGGCCCCCGGCACGGCCGTCACCTCGGCGGCCACCAGGCCCCCGGTGAGCGACTCGGCGACCGCCAGCGTCTCCCCGCGCTCCCGCAACAGCCGCAGCGCCTCCTCAGCGACCCCGGAAACACCGGAAGCACCGGAAGCACCAGGAACACCGAAAACACCAGAGGCACCACAGGCACCAGAAGCACCAGCGGCACCAGAAACAGGAGCTCCCCCACCGACCTCCCGCGCCGCAGGCGGCACCGCAGACGTCACTGCGACCGCTCCGGACCCGAAACCGCCTCCGAGGCCGCCTCAGAAGCCGTCTCCGAGGCCGCGTCGGACTCCGGGACCGCCCCAGGCTCCGGCGCCTCACCCGACACCCCGCCGGAGGCCTCCGCGGCCATCCCCCGGCGCCGCAGCACAATGGCCTGTTTCACATAGTCGAGCCCGGTCACCACGGTCAGCACGACCGCGACGGCCATCACCCAGAACCGCAGCGTCGCGAGCGGCCCGGTCAGCGCCAGGACGTACATCCCGACGGCCGTGCCCTGCGCGAGCGTCTTCATCTTGCCGCCGCGGCTGGCCGGAATGACGCCGTAGCGGATCACCCAGAACCGCAGCAGCGTGATCCCCAGCTCACGCCCGAGGATCACCCCGGTCACCCACCACGGCAGGTCGCCGAGCCAGGACAGACAGATCAGGGCGGCCCCCATGATCGCCTTGTCGGCGATCGGGTCGGCGATCTTCCCGAAGTCCGTGACCAGGTTGTACGTGCGGGCCAGATGACCGTCGAACAGGTCGGTGATCATGGCGATGGCGAAGGCGGCCCAGGCGAACGAGCGCCAGGCCGGGTCGTACCCGCCGTCGGCCAGGAGCAGCATCACGAAGCCGGGCACGAGCAGCAGCCGGATCATGGTCAGCAGGTTCGCGACGTTCCACAGACTGGCCTGGTCCATCGCGGCGGCGCCCAGCTTTCCGCCGCGCACCGGCTTCGCGCCCGGCGCGCCGGAGCCGCCCGCCGCGGATGCCGGGACCTGGGTCATCTGACCGTCCCTTCGCCGACGCCATGGGGCCCGTCGGCACCGACGGGCGTCTCGCCAAGGACCTCGCACCGCTCAGCCACCAGATCCACGCCCTCCGTGCCGACGACCTTTGCCACGACCATACGGCCGACCAGCAGATCGTCCCCAGGCGTGGCGTCCGCGAACCGGATCTGGCCGTCCGTCTCGGGGGCCTGGTGCGCGGCGCGGCCGATGGCGCCCTCGTCCTCGTCGACGGCCTCGATCAGGACCTCGACCGTCTCGCCGACGCGCTCATCGGCGCGCTGCGAGGTCAGCTCCTCGGCGAGCCGGGACACGCGCGCGAGGCGCTCGTCGACGACGTCCTGGTCGAGCTTGTGCTCGTACGTCGCCGCTTCGGTGCCCTCCTCGTCCGAGTACCCGAAGACGCCGATGGCGTCGAGGCGCGCGCCCGTGAGGAACCGCTCGAGCTCGGCCACGTCGGCCTCGGTCTCGCCGGGGAAGCCCACGATGAAGTTCGAGCGCACTCCGGCCTGCGGGGCCTTGGAGCGGATCGTGTCGAGCAGCTCCAGGAAGCGGTCGGTGTCCCCGAAGCGCCGCATCGCGCGCAGCACGCCGGGCGCGGAGTGCTGGAAGGACAGGTCGAAGTACGGCACGACCTTCTCCGTCGACGTCAGGACGTCGATGAGGCCGGGGCGCATCTCGGCGGGCTGGAGGTAGCTGACCCGCACGCGCTCGATGCCGTCGACGGCCGCCAGCTCGGGCAGCAGCGTCTCCAGGAGCCGGATGTCGCCGAGGTCCTTGCCGTACGAGGTGTTGTTCTCGGAGACCAGCATGATCTCCTTGACGCCCTGCTCGGCCAGCCAGCGGGTCTCCCCCAGGACGTCCGAAGGACGCCGCGAGATGAACGAGCCGCGGAACGACGGGATGGCGCAGAACGAGCACCTGCGGTCGCAGCCGGAGGCGAGCTTGACGGAGGCGACGGGGCTGCCGCCGAGGCGGCGGCGGAGCGGCGCGCGCGGCCCGGAGGCGGGCGCGACGCCCTCCGGCAGGTCGACGGGCGCGTGGCCCGGCAGGGCGACCTCCGACTGGGCCTCCTGGCGCTCGGCCGGGCTGATCGGAAGCAGCTTGCGGCGGTCGCGCGGGGTGTGCGAGGCGTGGATGCCGCCGTTCAGGATGGTCTGCAGGCGGTCCGAGATGTTCGCGTAGTCGTCGAAGCCCAGGACGCCGTCAGCCTCGGGCAGGGCTTCGGCGAGCTCCTTGCCGTAGCGCTCGGCCATGCACCCGACGGCCACGACGGCCTGGGTGCGGCCGTGGCCCTTGAGATCGTTGGCTTCGAGGAGGGCGTCGACGGAGTCCTTCTTGGCGGCTTCGACGAAGCCGCAGGTGTTGACGACGGCGACGTCCGCGTTCTCGGCGTCCTCGACGAGGGCCCAGCCGTCCGCCTCCAAGCGGCCTGCGAGCTCCTCCGAGTCCACCTCGTTACGGGCGCAGCCAAGCGTGACAAGGGCGACAGTGCGGCGTTCGGGCATGGTCTCAAGACTACTTCGTCCATGCGTCGGCGCCCGCCGCCAGGGTTCCTGGTGCTCGCGGCGGGCGCGCGGGGGCGGCGCAGGTCAGCCGACTTCCGGGTCGCCCTTCGTGTACGTGAGGCGCTCGACCTGGCCCGGTTCGAATTCGTTGTCGACCTGCTTGCCGTTCACGAAGAGCTTGATCGCTCCGGCGTCGCCGAGCACGAGGTCGATCTTCGTCTTGTCCTGGAAGGTCTTGGACTCGCCCTGCTTGAGCAGCCCGTCGAAGAGCAGTCGGCCGTTGTGGTCCTTAGCCGAGATCCAGCTGCGGCCGTCGGCCGCGTCCACCTTGACCGTCACCTTGTCCCGCGGCACGCCGGCGATCGCGCTGTCCGACGGGTCCGGCTTGGGGTCGGCGGGCTTGGACGGGCTCGGCTTGGGCGCGGCGGGCTTGCCGGTGTCGGGCGTGGAGCCGTCGGCGACCTGCTTCGAGCCTTCGCCGTCGTCACCGCTGAACGCCGTGTACGCGACGAAGCCGATCACCGCGACGATCGCGGCGACCATGGCCGCCGTCCAGTTCGGCCGGCGCGGCTCGGAGCGGATCCGCTCGGCCTCGAACAGCGGCGCGGCCGGCGTCGGCGCCGGGGGCCTGCCGCCGTGCCCCTCGTCGTACTGGGCCAGCAGCGGGGCCGGGTCGACGTGGACGGCGCGGGCGAGCGTGCGGATGTGCCCCCGCGCGTACACGTCGCCGCCGCAGCGCGAGAAGTCGTCCTGCTCGATCGCCTGGACGATCGGGATGCGCACCCGGGTGGACGAGCTGATCTCGTCGATGGTCAGACCCGCGTCGATGCGCGCCTTCCGCAGGGCCTGGCCGATCGAGGGGCGATCCTCCGTGGGCCGCTCCTGAGCGGGGCCGTCCGCCGCCGGGCGGTCGTCTGCGAGGCGGTCGTCTGAAGGGTGGTCGTCTTCAGGAGAGTTGCCGATGGACACGGGTGCGCCTTTCGAGCGTGTAGCCACCTGCCGGACATTCAGTCTAGGGGGGCTGAGAAAGGGTGGGGCAACCGGGCGGACGGACTTTGTACGCCATCAGAATGGCCGGACATCCTGATGGTGGGACATGGAGCTGTTCCTCCCCTCAACTTGACGTGAGCCGAAGAGAAACGGTTGCTTGCGTTCCCGTACGGGTGAGCCCGTCTCCGTACTGGTGAGCGCGCCCGCGCACGGGGTCGGGCCGGTCCCCGTACGGGCTAGCCGCGCCTCGTACGGGTGAGCCCGGGACCCGTGTCAGTCAGCCTCCCCGCGGATCACGGCGAGCACGCCGTCCAGCTCGTCAGGTTTCACAAGAACGTCACGAGCCTTCGACCCCTCGCTGGGGCCCACGATGCTGCGCGACTCCATGAGGTCCATGAGCCGGCCGGCCTTGGCGAAGCCGACGCGGAGCTTGCGCTGGAGCATCGACGTGGACCCGAACTGGGTGGAGACGACCAGCTCGGCCGCCTGGCACAGCAGGTCGAGGTCGTCGCCGATGTCCTCGTCGATCTCCTTCTTCTGCTTGGTGCCGACGGTGACGTCGTCGCGGAAGACGGGCGCCATCTGGTCCTTGCAGTGCTGGACGACCGCCGCGACCTCGTCCTCGGTGACGAAGGCGCCCTGCATGCGGACCGGCTTGTTCGCGCCCATCGGCAGGAACAGGCCGTCGCCCTTGCCGATCAGCTTCTCGGCGCCGGGCTGGTCGAGGATGACGCGGCTGTCGGCGAGCGAGGAGGTCGCGAAGGCGAGCCGCGAGGGAACGTTTGCCTTGATCAGGCCGGTCACGACGTCCACGGACGGCCGCTGCGTGGCGAGCACCAGGTGGATGCCGGCCGCGCGGGCGAGCTGGGTGATGCGCACGATCGAGTCCTCGACGTCGCGCGGCGCGACCATCATGAGGTCGGCGAGCTCGTCGACGATCACCAGCAGATACGGATAGGGCTGCAGCTGCCGCTCGCTGCCCTCGGGCGTCTTGAGCTTGCCCTCGCGCACGGCCTGGTTGAAGTCGTCGATGTGCCGGTAGCCGAACGCCGCGAGGTCGTCGTAGCGCAGGTCCATCTCGCGCACGACCCACTGGAGCGCCTCGGCCGCCCGCTTGGGGTTGGTGATGATCGGCGTGATCAGGTGCGGGATGCCCTCGTACGCGGTGAGCTCGACGCGCTTGGGGTCGACGAGGACCATGCGGACGTCCTCGGGGGTGGCCCGCACCATGATCGAGGTGATCAGACAGTTGATGCAGGACGACTTGCCGGAACCGGTGGCTCCGGCGACGAGGATGTGCGGCATCTTCGCGATGTTGGCCATCACGTAGCCGCCCTCGACGTCCTTGCCGAGCGCCACCAGCATGGGGTGGTCGTCCTCGGCGGCGTCCGCGAGCCGCAGCACGTCGCCGACGTTGACCATCTCCCGGTCGGTGTTCGGGATCTCGATGCCGACGGCGGACTTGCCGGGGATGGGCGAGATGATCCGCACGTCGGGGGACGCGACGGCGTACGCGATGTTCTTCGCGAGCGCCGTGATCTTCTCGACCTTCACGGCGGGGCCGAGCTCGATCTCGTAGCGCGTGACCGTCGGACCGCGCGTGAAGCCGGTGACGACGGCGTCGACCTTGAACTCCGTGAAGACGTTGGAGAGCGAGTCGACGACCGCGTCGTTGGCGGCGCTGCGGGCCTTGCCGGGGCCGCCGCGCTCCAGGAGGTCGAGGGAGGGCAGCGAGTAGGTGATGTCTCCGGAGAGCTGGAGCTGCTCCGCGCGCGGGGGCAGGTCGCGCGGCTCCTCGGGGGCGGCCTTGGTCAGGTCGGGGACGCCCGCGGGCGCGGTCTCCTTGGCGGCGGGCTTCTTCTTGCCGGGCGTGACGCCCGTGGCGCGGGCGGGCGGCACCGGGGCGGACGGGTCCTGCTCCGCGCGGTCCCCCGCGACGCCCTGCGTGAGGTCGGCGACCAGCGGCGAGGGCGGCATGCCGTGCAGCACGGCGCCGTCGAGCGCGGCGGCGGCCGCGGCGGCCACGTCCACGGCGTCCAGGGGGCGGTCCGGGTCGGGCTGCGCGGAGGCGCGTCGCGGCCTGCGCCGCTTGGTGAGGGCCTCTTCCTCGGCCTGCTCCGGAGAGGGCGTCTGCGGTCCCGAGGCGGGCGCCCTGCGGCCGCGGGCGCGGGCGGGCAGCGCCTCGCGCCACTGGTCCTCGTACCGCTCGTCGTCCGCCGAGTACTCCCCGTACTCCTCGGCCTCCGGCGCCGCCTCGATGACGCCGAGCCGCACGCCGAGCGCCCGCAGCCGCTGCGGGATGGCGTTGACCGGCGTCGCCGTGACCACCAGGAGCCCGAAGACCGTCAGGAGCACCAGCATGGGCACGGCGAGCACCTGGCCCATCGCCTTGGTCAGCGGGGTCGAGGCGCCCCAGCCGATGAGGCCGCCCGCGTCCCTTATCTGCTGCATGCCGTCCGAGCGCGCGGGCGCCCCGCACGCGATGTGCACCTGCCCGAGCACGCCGATGACGAGGGCGGACATGCCAATCATGATGCGGCCGTTGGCGTCGACCTTCTCGGGGTGCCGGATGAAGCGCGCGGCGATGACCGCGAGCAGTATCGGCACGAGCAGGTCGAGGCGCCCGAAGGCGCCGGTCACCAGCATCTCGACGAGGTCGCCGACGGGGCCGTGCAGATTGGACCAGGTGCCCGCGGCGACGATCAGCGCGAGCCCGAGCATGAGCAGCGCGAGGCCGTCCTTGCGGTGCGCGGGATCGAGGCCCTTGGCGCCGCGGCCGACGCCGCGGAACACCGCGCCCACGCCGTGCGCGAGGCCCATCCACAGGGCCCGGACGACGCGGTACAGGGGGTTGCCGGTGCTCGGCGCGGGCTTGGGCGCGGCCTTCTTGGCGGGTGCCTTCTTGGCCGCGGCCTTCTTCGCGGGTGGTTTCTTCGCAGCGGCCTTCTTCGCCGGAGCCTTGGTCGGCGCGGCCGCCTTCTTCGCGGGCGTCTTCTTGGCTGCGGGACGTGAGGCCATGGGTGTGAGATTACCGGGGGAGGCGACGGTGGACACGTGTGCCTACCGCTTCACCCGTTTGTGTCGCCCCGGTCCGGGCGGCGAGCTGACGGCCGCTCATCGGCGCCTGCCGCGACCGCACTCGGCGGCCGCGGAGCTGTCGTCCGGTCAGTTCCGCGAAGGATCCGTGAGGATCAGTACTGCGAAGGGTCGGCGCCGCGGAGGCTCAGTTCTGCGAAGGCACCGAAGCGGCGCCGCTTCCGGTGCCCGGCTCCAGCGCGTCAAGGGCCCTGCGCAAACCCGTGAGTTTGCGTTCGAGATGGGCGGCGGTGGCGACTGCCGCCGCGTCCGCCGAGTCGTCGTCGAGCTGCTTGGACAGCGCCTCGGCCTGCTCCTCAACGGCCGCGAGGCGCGCGGACAGTTCGGCGAGGAGGCCCGCGGGCTCCTTGGTGTCCGCGGCCGCCGCCTTCGCCCCGCCCTCCAGCTGCAGGCGCAGCAGGGCCGCCTGCTCGCGCAGTTGGCAGTTCTTCATGTACAGCTCGACGAACACGGAGACCTTGGCGCGCAGGACCCAGGGGTCGAAGGGCTTGGAGATGTAGTCCACGGCTCCCGCCGCGTATCCCCGGAAGGTGTGGTGCGGGCCGTGGTTGATGGCCGTGAGGAAGATGATCGGGATGTCCCGGGTCCGCTCCCGCCGCTTGATGTGGGCGGCGGTCTCGAAGCCGTCCATGCCCGGCATCTGGACGTCCAGCAGAATGACCGCGAAGTCGTCCGTCAGCAGCGCTTTGAGCGCTTCCTCCCCGGACGATGCCCGCACCAGCGTCTGATCGAGCGCAGAGAGGATGGCCTCCAGCGCCAGCAGATTCTCCGGCCGGTCATCGACCAGGAGGATCTTGGCCTTCTGCACCATGGCCCGCCCTCCTCGCCCCGGCGGTACACCGGGCGCCGCCCCAGGGGACGACTCCCTTGCGCCGTCCGTCGTTGTGCCGGTCATGGTAGCCGCACCCCGCCTGTCGCCACACCCTGTCACCGCGATGTCACTGTGCACGTAGCAGAAACGCAGTGGCGGACCAGAAGGTTCCCCGAATACCGCGGTTCTACACGGCGTCGGCCACACTCCGTCAGCAACTCCGCGTAATGACGCGGTGTCTCCGTAGGCCCCGTGTGACGTCTCCGTACGACCCGTGCGACGGATTCCTACGTCTCGTGCGGGCCGTGCCGTACGGACCGTGCGGCTACTTCGTACGACTCCTTAACGCCCGTCGAGGTTCCACGACGGGCCCCCGGAGTTCCGCGGACCCGCCGCGGAACCCTCCGGGGCCCGTCGTGGAACCGTCCGGGCGTCGCGTCACTCCGTCCGCATCCACTGGTCCATGACCGACAGAAGATGATCGGGGTCGACCGGCTTCGTCACGTAGTCCGACGCTCCGGAGTCGATGGCCTTCTCCCGGTCGCCCTTCATCGCCTTCGCGGTGAGCGCGATGATCGGGAGGCCCGCGAACTGCGGCATCCTGCGGATCGCCGTGGTCGTGGCGTACCCGTCCATCTCCGGCATCATGATGTCCATCAGGACGACCGTGACGTCGTCGTGCTGCTCCAGGACCTCGATGCCCTCGCGGCCGTTCTCCGCGTACAGCACGGACAGACCGTGCTGCTCCAGGACGCTGGTCAGCGCGAACACATTGCGGATGTCGTCGTCGACGATCAGCACCTTCTCGCCGTCGAACTGGAGCTTCACGCGCGTGGGCGGCAGCTCCTGCGCACCGCCGTCGTGCCACTGGTCCTGGACCTCCGCACCGGCCGCCGTGCCCGGCTGGCCCGGCACCGCGGCGGCGGGCGCCTCACTGGCGGGCGTGTTCCGCCGCCTGCGCCGGAACAGCGCGGCGGGGCCGGGGGACGCCTGCGCCGGCGCTCCGGCGGGTGCGGGGCCCGGGGGCAGGGCCTCGCGGGCCGTGCCGCTCTCGGGGGCCTCCCGGCCCGGCAGCTCGGGCGTGGCCAGCGGCGCCGGGAGCTGCGGGTAGCCCTGCGGCGGCAGTTCGCTCGGGTGCAGCGGCAAATACAACGTGAAGGTGGAGCCGCGCCCCGGCTCGCTCGCCGCGTGGATCTCCCCGCCGAGCAGCCGCGCGATCTCCCGGCTGATCGACAGGCCGAGGCCCGTACCGCCGTACTTGCGACTGGTCGTGCCGTCCGCCTGCTTGAACGCCTCGAAGATCACCCGCATCTTGCTGGCCGCGATCCCGATGCCGGTGTCGGCCACCGAGAACGCGATCAGATCCGCGTCCGGGTCCCGCAGCGAACCGGCCTCGAGGAGCTGCTCGCGGATCGCGTTCGGCACGTCGTTGCCGGCGAGCCGGATGACCAGCTCCACCGCCCCGCTGTCGGTGAACTTCACCGCGTTGGCGAGCAGGTTGCGCAGCACCTGAAGGAGCCGCTGCTCGTCCGTGTGCAGCGTCGCGGGCAGCTCCGGCGACACCCGTACGGAGAAGTCCAGGCCCTTCTCCGCGGTCAGCGGGCGGAACGTGGCCTCCACGTAGTCGACGAGCTGGACCAGCGCGATCCGTGTCGGGCTGACGTCCATCTTGCCCGCCTCGACCTTCGACAGGTCCAGGATGTCGTTGATCAGCTGGAGCAGGTCCGAGCCCGCACCGTGGATCGTTTCGGCGAACTCCACCTGCTTGGGCGTCAGGTTCGCGTCGGCGTTGTCGGCGAGCAGCTTGGCGAGGATGAGCAGGGAGTTGAGCGGCGTACGCAGCTCGTGCGACATGTTCGCCAGGAACTCGGACTTGTAGCGCATCGACACCGCGAGCTGCTCGGCGCGCTCCTCGAGGACCTGCCGGGCCTCCTCGATCTCGGTGTTCTTGACCTCGATGTCGCGGTTCTGCTGGGCCAGGAGCGCCGCCTTCTCCTCCAGCTCGGCGTTGGACTCCTGCAGCGCCTTCTGCCGGTTCTCCAACTCCTCGGAGCGCTCGCGCAGTTGCTCGGTGAGCTCCTGCGACTGCTTGAGGAGCATCTCGGTCTTCGTGTTGACGCTGATGGTGTTGACGCTCGTCGCGATCATCTCGGCGATCTGGCTCAGGAAGTCCTTCTGGATCTGCGTGAACGGCTGGAACGACGCCAGCTCGATCACCCCGAGCACCTTGCCTTCGAAGAGCACCGGCAACACGATGACCTGCGCCGGAGGCGCCTCGCCAAGCCCGGAGGCGATCCGCAGATAGCCCGAGGGCGCGTTCTCCACGAGGATCGTGCGCCGCTCCTTGGCCGCCGTGCCGATGAGCGTCTCACCGGGCCGGAACGACGTCGGCATCGACCCCATCGAGTAGCCGTAGCTGCCGAGCATGCGCAGCTCGTACGCGTCCTCGTCACCGCCGATGTCGTTCGGGTCGTCGACGGGCACCGCGAGGAAGAACGCGCCGTGCTGCGCCGAGACCACGGGCGTCAGCTCGCTCATGATCAGCGAGGCGACGTCCGCCAGGTCGCGGCGGCCCTGCATCAGACCGGAGATGCGGGCCAGGTTGCCCTTGAGCCAGTCCTGCTCCTTGTTGGCGAGGGTCGTGTCACGCAGGTTCGCGATCATCGTGTTGATGTTGTCCTGGAGGACCTGGATCTCGCCCGCCGCGTCCACGTCGATCTTCAGGTTGAGGTCGCCGCGGGTCACCGCGGTGGCGACGGCCGCGATCGCGCGCACCTGCCGGGTCAGGTTCCCGGCCATCTCGTTCACCGACTCGGTGAGGTCGCGCCACGTGCCGTCGATGTCCCGCACCCGCGCCTGGCCGCCCAGCTGGCCCTCCGTACCCACCTCACGGGCGACCCGGGTGACCTGCTCGGCGAAGGAGGACAGCTGGTCGACCATCGTGTTGATGGTCGTCTTGAGCTCCAGGATCTCGCCGCGCGCGTCGATGTCGATCTTCTTGGTGAGGTCGCCCTTCGCGATGGCCGTCGTGACCATCGCGATGTTGCGGACCTGGCCGGTGAGGTTGGACGCCATGCCGTTCACGGACTCGGTGAGGTCCTTCCACGTGCCCGAGACACCGGGGACGCGGGCCTGGCCGCCGAGGATGCCGTCCGTGCCCACCTCGCGGGCCACCTTGGTGACCTGGTCGGCGAACGAACTCAGCGTCTTCACCATGGTGTTGAAGGTGTCGGCGAGCTGCGCGACCTCGCCGCGCGCCTCGATCGTCACCGTCTTCGTCAGGTCGCCGTTGGCCACGGCCGCGGCGACCTGGGAGATGTTCCGCACCTGCATGGTCAGGTTGTTGGCCATCAGGTTGACGTTGTCACTGAGGTCCTTCCAGATGCCCGTGACGCCCGGCACGCGGGACTGGCCGCCCAGCTTGCCCTCGGTGCCGACCTCGCGGGCGACCCGCGTGACCTGCTCGGCGAACGACGACAGCTGGTCGACCATGGTGTTCACGGTCGTGACGAGCTCGAGGATCTCACCCTTGGCGTCGACGGTGATCTTCTTGGACAGGTCGCCGCGGGCGACGGCGGTCGTGACCTCGGCAATGTTGCGCACCTGGAGGGTCAGGTTGTTCGCCATGCCGTTCACGGACTGCGTCAGGTCCTTCCACGTACCCGACACCCCCTGCACCTCGGCCTGCCCGCCCAGGATGCCGTCCGTACCCACCTCGCGCGCGACGCGCGTCACCTGCTCGGCGAAGGCCGAGAGCTGATCCACCATCGTGTTGAGGGTGTTCTTCAGCTCCAGGATCTCGCCCCGGGCGTCCACGTCGATCTTCTGCGACAGGTCACCGCGGGCCACCGCCGTCGCGACCTGCGCGATGTTGCGGACCTGCGCGGTGAGGTTGCCGGCCATGCCGTTCACCGAGTCGGTCAGGTCGCGCCACACACCGGCCACACCCGGCACCTGCGCCTGCCCGCCGAGCCTGCCCTCCGTACCCACGTCCCGGGCGACGCGCGTCACCTGGTCGGCGAACGCGGAGAGCTGGTCGACCATGGTGTTGATGGTGTTCTTGAGCTCCAGGATCTCGCCCCGGGCGTCGACGTCGATCTTCTGGGACAGGTCACCGCGGGCCACCGCCGTGGTCACCTGGGCGATCTGGCGCACCTGCGACGTCAGGTTGCCGGCCATGAAGTTGACGGAGTCCGTGAGCTCCTTCCACGTGCCGCTCACGCCGTCCACGCGGGCCTGGCCGCCCAGGCGCCCCTCGGTGCCCACGTCCCGCGCCATCCGCGTGACCTGGTCGGCCATGGACGACAGCTGGTCCACCATCGTGTTCACGGTGTTCTTCAGCTGGAGCATCTCGCCGGAGACGTCGACGGTGACCTTCTGCGACAGGTCGCCGTTCGCCACCGCCGTCGTCACCTGCGCGATGTTGCGGACCTGGCCGGTGAGGTTGCGGAAGGCGGTGTTCACCGAGTCGGTGAGGTCCTTCCAGGTGCCCGCGGCGCCCGGCACCTGCGCCTGCCCACCGAGCTGCCCCTCGGCGCCGACCTCCCGGGCGACGCGCGTCACCTCGTCACCGAACGACGACAGCTGGTCCACCATCGTGTTGACGGTGTTCTTGAGCTCCAGCATCTCGCCCGCGACGTCCACGGTGACCTTCTGCGACAGGTCGCCGTTCGCCACCGCCGTCGTCACCTGCGCGATGTCCCGCACCTGCGTCGTCAGGTTGCGGAAGACCGTGTTGACGGAGTCCGTCAGGTCCTTCCACGTCCCGGCCGCCCCCGGCACGTTCGCCTGACCGCCGAGCTGCCCCTCCGCACCGACCTCGTTGGCCACGCGGGTGACCTCGTCGGTGAACGTGCGCAGCGTCTCCGTCATCTGGTTGATGGTCCCGGCGAGCTGGGCCACCTCGCCGCGGGCGCTCACCCGTACCTTCTGCGACAGATCGCCGTTGGCGACGGCCGTGGTGACCTGGGCGATGCCGCGCACCTGCGCGGTCAGGTTCCCGGCCATCAGGTTCACCGAGTCGGTGAGGTCCTTCCACACGCCCGCGACACCCGGCACCCGCGCCTGCCCGCCGAGCTCGCCCTCCGTGCCGACCTCGCGCGCGACGCGGGTGACCTCGGAGGAGAACGAGGAGAGCTGGTCGACCATCGTGTTGACGGTGTTCTTCAGCTCCAGCATCTCGCCGGCGACGTGAACCGTGACCTTCCGGGACAGATCACCCTTGGCGACCGCGGTCGTCACCAGCGCGATGTCCCGGACCTGCGCGGTCAGCCGGTACGCCATCGTGTTGACGGAGTCCGTCAGGTCCTTCCACGAACCCGACATCCCGCGCACCCGCGCCTGCCCGCCCAGCTTGCCCTCCGTGCCCACCTCGCTGGCCACGCGCGTGACCTCGTCGGTGAACGTCGAGAGCTGGTCGACCAGGTTGTTGACCGTCCGCCCGACCTTCAGGAACTCGCCGCGCAGCGGATGGCCGTTGCCGTCCATCACCTGCGCGCGCAGCTCCATGCGCTGCTCCAGGTCGCCCTCGGCGACCGCGGAGAGCACCCGGCCGACCTCGGAGACCGGGCGTACGAGATCGTCGACGAGGTCGTTCGCGGCGTCGATCGCCGTCGCCCACGACCCCTCCATGGCCCCGGCCTGCAGCCGCTCTGTGAGCTTTCCCTCACGCCCCACCGTGCGCCGCACCCGGGCCAGCTCGCCCGTGAGGTGCAGATTGCGGTCGGCCACCTCGTTGAAGACCGCCGCGATCTCCGACATGACGTCGTCGCCCGACACCGTGAGGCGCTTGCGGAAGTTCCCGTCCCGCATCGTCACCAGTGCGGACAGCAGCCTGTGCAGAGCCGCGGCGTCCACCGTGACCGTCGTCCCGTTCCGCGGCTTGCGCTGGCTGTTCGGGGACCGTCCGTCTTTCGCGCGCGTCTTAGCGGCCCGCGTCGCAGCGCCAGACTCCACTGTGTCCCTCCCGCAAGGGTCGACCGTACTGCTCGGGCTGTATCTCAAGCCTGCCCAGTGTTTCACCATGGCCGAACCAGGCCATAACAGTTCGGCAGCTTCGCACACCGTCCGCACACCCTCCGGGCGGAAACACTGGCGACCGGCATCAGCTTGGACGGCGAAGGTAAGTAACCTGGCATCCGGCTGTCCAACCACCCCGGTCCTGCCCGGCCAGGGCGGTGGCACACATAACAGCGGGCATCGGAGGGGCGGCCGCACCATGGGACTGCAGATTCCCGGGGGACAACGGACGAGGAGCTCTGTGATCACCGCGCGCGCGGCTGCGACCTTCGAACCCGTCGGGCGTTCCGTCGCGACGGCCCGCTCATTCGTCAGGGACACCCTCCAGGGGTGGGGGTTTTCGGACATTGTCGACGACGCCGTCGTCCTGACCAGCGAGCTGGTCACGAACGCCGTCGTGCACGCGGGCACCGCCGCCGACGTCCAGTGCCTGCGCACCGACGACTCCGTCCGCATCGAGGTGTCCGACCGCTATCCCGAGCGCGAGATCCCGCTGCAGAACTCGCCCGCGACCATGGGCAGCCCCGACCGCGAGGGCGGCCGCGGCCTCCAGCTCTGCGCGGCGCTCGCGGGCCGCTGGGGCGTCGACTACACCTCGACGCACAAGCAGGTCTGGTTCCAACTCGACCTGCCCGACCGCCCCGTGGGCACCCGCGCCGCCGGCCCCTCCCTCCCGGCCGACCTGCTGCCCATCGCCGACGGCCGCGTCCGGGTCGCCGTCGTCCAGATCGACCGCACGGGCGCGATCACCGCCTGGAACGAGGACGCGGAGGAACTCTTCGGGTACGTCGCCGACCAGGTCACCGGCAAACCCCTCACGGACTTCGCGGCCTGGCCGCACACCCCCGGCACCAGCACCGGCATCGCCGACGCCCTGCAACTGTCGCGCTGGGAGGGCAGTTACGGCATCCGCGACGCGAACGGCCGCGTCACCCCTGTCTACGCCTCGCACCTGCGCGTCCGCGACACCGACGGCGAGCCCTCCACGGTCTGTCTCCTCGTACGCGACGACGAGCGCGCCGTCCTCCAGACCCCGCTGCGCGGCCCGGCCCCCGAGTCCGGCACGCTCAGCGAACCCCGCGCCGCCGACCCCTTCGAGGCCTTCATCGGCTCCCCCGCCCCCGACGACCTGGACGGCCTCCTCCAGCGCACGGTCGAGCGCGCCCGCGACATGCTCGACGGCGACGCCGCATATCTGCTCCTCGCCACGGACGACGAGACGGAACTGCAGGTCCGCGCCTCCACCGGCCTGCCATCGGCCCGGCAGCGCTTCGCCCGCGTCCCCGTCGAGGCAGGACCCGGCCGGTACGGCTCGGTCCGGATGCCCGCCGTCCACGAGGACCTCACGCAGGTCCCGGGCGCGGCCCCGCTCCTCGAAGGCACGGGCATGCGCTCGGTCGTCACGGTCCCCCTAAAGGTGGAGGGCCGCCTCACGGGCGCCCTCGGCGTCGCCGCGGAAGCCCCCGGCCGGTACGCGAACGAGGAGGCCCTGCGCCTGCAGTTCGCCGCCGACCGCATCGCCTTCGCCGTCGAGCACGCGCGCCTCAGCGAGATGGAGCGGCTCCGCCGGGGCTCGCTCTCCTTCCTCGTCGAGGCCTCCGACCTCCTCGCGGGCACCCTCGACCGCGACCAGACCCTGGCCCTGATGGCCCAGATGACGGTCCCCACGCTCGCCACCTGGTGCGCGGTCTACACGATCGCCGACCAGGCCTCGGAGCCCTATCTCTCGTACGTCCTCCATGAGGACGAGGACCGCATCGACGGCCTCAAGGCGCTGCTCAAGAAGATCGCCCCGCCGGATCCGGTCCCGACCCCGGGCGCCCGCGTCTGGAAGGCCCCGTCCGATGCCGCGCACCAGGCGGCCCTGCGTACCTCGATGCGCAACTTGGGCCTGGGTGAGCCGATGACGGTCGGCTCGGGCATCGGTA
Source organism: Streptomyces sp. NPDC059003 (assembly GCF_042740445.1). Classification (NCBI taxonomy): domain Bacteria; kingdom Bacillati; phylum Actinomycetota; class Actinomycetes; order Kitasatosporales; family Streptomycetaceae; genus Streptomyces; species Streptomyces sp. NPDC059003. Next base: position 61,270 of record NZ_JBHYJH010000037.1, read on the forward strand.
CGACCCTGTCGACGGCGTCCGCCGTGGGCGGCGAGACCGTGGTCCTTCCCCTGGTCGCCCGCAACCGCGTCATCGGCATGCTCACACTCGGCAAGCCCGCCGACGAGCACTTCCGCCAGGAGATCCTGGAGCTGGCCGAGGACCTGTCCCGCAGGGCCGCGCTCGCCCTCGACAACGCGCGCCTGTACTCGGAGCGCATGGCCATCAGCCAGTCCCTCCAGCGCAGCCTCCTGCCGCCCGGCCTGCCCCAGGTCCCGGGCGTGGAGGTCGAGGTCATCTACCGCGCCGCGGGCGAGGGCAATGAGGTCGGCGGTGACTTCTACGACCTCTTCCCGATCCGCGACGGCGCGTACGGCTTCGCGATCGGCGACGTCTGCGGCACGGGTCCGGAGGCGGCCGCCGTGACGGGCCTCGCCCGTCACGCCCTGCGCCTCCTCGCCCGCGAGGGCTTCGGCGGCCCGGCGGTCCTGGAGCGCCTGAACGCGGCGATCCTCGACGAGGGCGCCCGCAGCCGCTTCCTCACCCTTCTGTACGGCGAGCTGTGGCCGCAGGAGGACGGCTCGGCGTTCCTGAAGGTCGTGTGCGCCGGCCATCCGCTGCCGCTGCGCCTGCGCCAGGACGGCACGGTCGAGCCGTACGCGGAGCCCCAGCCGCTGCTCGGCGTCATGGAGGACCTCGAACTGTACGAGCAGACGATGACCCTCGACCCCGGTGATGTCCTGCTCTGCGTCACCGACGGCGTCACCGAGCGCCGCGAGGGCACCCGCATGCTGGGCGACGACGGCCTGGCGGACGTCCTGACGACGTGTACGGGACTGACGGCCGGCGCGGTGGCGGCCCGCATCATGCGCGCGGTGGAGCGCTTCGCGACGGACGCCCCGTCGGACGACATGGCGATCCTGGCGATGCGCGTCCCGGAGCGCGAGAGCTGAGCCCGGGGCCAGGAAGTCCCGGACCGTGAAGTCCCGGGCCGCAAACGGAAAAAGGCCACCGCCTGCGAGGCGGTGGCCTTTTCGTATGGAGCCCCCAAGCGGAATCGAACCGCTGACCTTCTCCTTACCATGGAGACGCTCTACCGACTGAGCTATAGGGGCCAGTTGCGCCTTTCGCGGTTTCCCGCGCGGCAACGAAATAAATCATACCCGAACATCAGGCGGTCCAGAACCGCCCCGCCGACGCCCTCAGAACGCCGCGTTGAGAAGCCCTCCGAGCGCATTGCACGCCGACACGATCCGCTGGAGTTCACGCCGGGTCAGCCAGGCGTCCACGGGCAGCGCAAGGGTCTCGTCGGCGGCACGCTCGGTCTCGGGCAGTTCTATGTCGCGCCAGAACTGCGGTGTGCGGTGCAGGGGCGTCTTCACCGGCACCCGGCACTCCACTCCCTTGACCCGTACGGCTCGTGCGAACGCGTCCCGGTCCGGCCGGCCGTTGCCGGGTACGCGCACGACGTACTGCTGATAGCGGTGGGCGAGGCTCTCGGCGGGCGTCAGCACGCCCTTGAGCCGCGCGTTCAGATACAGGGCGTGCACCCGTCGCCGCGCGAGCCCGTCGCTCGGCGCGTCCGGCTCGCCCTGCTCAAGGACGGTGAACCCGTGCCGCTGCCCGACGTCGCGGAGCCCGTCGATGTCGGCCTGGTTCCCGAAGCGGTGTACGGCGACGACCGCGGCGGTCCGCGAGGTGGCGACCGCGTCGACGGCTCCGGGGTCGAGGCAGTACGTCTCCGGGTCGATGTCGGCGAACACGGGCATGGCCCCCGCGAGCACGACGGCTTCGGCGACTCCCACATTTCCGTACGCGGGCACGATGACTTCGTCCCCGCTCCCGACACCTGCGGCTCGCAGCACGGCTACTGTCCCCATGTCTGCGAATGTTGATCGCGCAACGTGAACACGGAGTGACGCGCAACAAAAAAGAGCTGGTCCCCAAACCGAAGTTCAGGGACCAGCTCTCTACGTTTAGTTCGGCGGCGTCCTACTCTCCCACAGGGTCCCCCCTGCAGTACCATCGGCGCTGTAAGGCTTAGCTTCCGGGTTCGGAATGTAACCGGGCGTTTCCCTCACGCTATGACCACCGAAACACTATGAAACTGTGAACTACCGCACCACACCCTCAACGGGTGCGGGGTTGTTCGTGGTTTCAGAACCAACACAGTGAACGCGAGCAACTGAGGACAAGCCCTCGGCCTATTAGTACCAGTCAACTCCACCCGTTACCAGGCTTCCATATCTGGCCTATCAACCCAGTCGTCTACTGGGAGCCTTACCCCATCAAGTGGGTGGG